>JAWLBW010000027.1:0-24174 GCA_041687475.1 bacterium | reverse complement strand
CGTTCTGCACGATCGGAAGTCGATGGCGAGAGCATGCGATGGGGAGAGGGGGAGTTTGCGGAATTTCTCGCTTCACGCGGGACAAGCTCCTGCATGGCGGAAGGCGGACGGCGGTGCACGAATGCACAGCGACCTGCCCTTCGGACCGGGCTTGCCGAGCCCCACTTGCCGCACGGGTGGATCGCAGCCCTCCGGCTGCTCCTGCTTCGCGTCCGCGCAGCACGCTACCGACAACCGACAACCTACGTCCCCCCCTGCCAACAGTGAATTCGGCTATACTGTTACCCGTGCAAACTTTGAATGCCGACGACTGGTTCCGCTTTTCGGCCGAGTGCGATCGGCTCGGACTGGCTCACGTGCGCGCCGGTTCGCTCGCCGAGTGCGGCCTTCCGCCGTACGAGACGGCCACCCACGCGATTGTCGCTTCCCAGGCCGGCGGTGAGTATTGGGAGCAGATGAAGCGCATGCGCGCCGCCGATCCGGCCCTCGCCGCTCACGAGCATCCCCTCGATACGTTCACCCGACGCAACGCCGAACGACTGCGAGGGTTATTGGGGGCGGCCTGCACCGGTGTCGGCTTTCCCTTCGACGATGATCCGGTCGACTTTCTCGGGGTCGCCCAGCGCCTGGGCATGGGAAAGCCGAGTCGCCTTGTCATTCTCATTCATCCCGAGTACGGGCTGTGGTTCGCCTTCCGCATGATTTTTTTCGTGCGCGATGTCGAGGGCGTGCTTCCCCTTGCCGAACCGCTGACGTCGACGCCGTGCGACGCCTGCGACGGTCCGTGCGTGACGGCGTGCCCGGCCGGCGCCGTCAAGGGTGACCCGGGCAGCGAACGGCTCGACTACCCGGCATCTTTTCGCTTCCGGCTGGCGCACGAGGGTGTCTGCGCCGACGCCTGCGCGGCCCGGTTGGCCTGTCCTGCGGGCGCGGCCTACCGGTATCCCCTCGATTTCGTCGCCCACTCGCACCATCGGGCCTTTGCCGTGGGCAAGGCGTGGGTCGAGGCGCAGGAGCAGAACCTGGGGCAAGGCTGAATCCGCTTCCACCCGCAGGCGTCGTTTTCTTTTTTTTTGCCTGCACGCTTCACACCTGTCGGCTTCGTGACGGAAGCAGGTTCATACCCGGTCGCAATGCAGGCGCCGGTGTAGCTTCGCAACGCTAGACGTTCCCTCGTCGATTGCGCTAGAATAGTCGCTTATGGCAATCGAGAAAACCCTTTCCGGCGTCGCCCCGCGTCGCAGTGCCGGTCCCCTGCCGGGCGGTCTGCGTGTGTCGTTCTCAACCATGGACGGCCGCACCTTTCCCGTCACCAGAAACATCGCTTCGGTAGGGCGAAAGGAGGGCGACCTGATCTTCAACCACCCGACGGTCTCGAGCAACCACGCCGTGTTGGAGCACGCAGACACGGGCTTTGTTCTGCGCGATCTGGGCAGCACGAACGGCACCTTCGTCAACGGCGAGCGCATCGCGGCCAAGGTAATCGACAATCTCGACGAAGTGCGCTTCGGCGAATTCGTGCTGACCTTCAACGTGGTCGAAGACCGCTACGGCATGCACGACAGCGAGCCGACCCTCGAGCACGACGCCAACACGACCCTGATGATTGCCTCGGCCCCCTCGGTGGCCATGATTCCCGACAATCTCGAGGTTCTGCTTTTCTGCGAAACCGGCGGCGCCGAGCGGCAGATTCGCCTGCAGAAACGCCTGTCGACCGTCGGCCGGGCCGAAGGCGACGTGGTGGTCGACGACCAGACCCTGAGCCGAAAGCACTTTCAGGTCGAGGTGCATCCCGACCACCTGGCCGTCAAGGATCTGGGCAGCGTCAACGGCACACATATCGGCGGGAAACCAGTCAGTTACACCAGGTTGCAGCCGGGCCAGAGCTTTTCGGCCGGGCGCACGAAGTTTCGCATAGAGATTAAGAAATGATTCCTGTTCGCGAGCGGTTCAGCTTCGACGCGGCAGACTGGCGTTATCTGCAACGCCCCGCGGTGTGGAAGATTCTTCTTCGCGAAGCCTGGTTATGGCTTGCCGGCGCCGCGATCGCAGCCCTGCTCGTGCGCTTCGTTTACCCGGCCGCGACGGGGTGGTTCTTTCGCTGGCTGTACCCGTCGAAGGACAAGAATTTTTTTGAGCGCATCTTTGATAGCTCCAAGGATGCGCCGCAGTGGGCCCAGGCCCAGGGCGACGTAGCCGTCGTGCTCTTCGTGCTCTGCGCCCTGGCCGCCATTGCCGGTCTGCTCATGGCCGTGCGACCGGCCGCCCGTGAAGCGGCGCGTATCGCCCGCGAGCGCCTCGATGCCGGCGACCGCGCCCTGCAGGCGGGCAACCTGCGTATCGCGCAGCTCGATTACCAGGGCAGTTTGGCGCTGCTGCCCGACCCCATTGAACGTCGCATGGTCGAAGAGCGACTGCACCGCACCTTCGTCGGCCAACCGGCCGGAAACGGCACCGTGGCGCCTTCGCCGGCAGCCACGGTGGCGCTGGGTTCTACAATCGCCGCCGCATCGCCCCCCGCCGCGCAGCCGGCGCCCGATCAGACGGTGGCCATCACGCAGTCCGACACGGCCAGGCGCGTCGGAGCGGGCGGACGCTACGAGTTGCAGAAGCTTCTGGGCAAAGGCGGCATGGGCGAAGTGCACCAGGCTCTCGATACCACGCTCGAACGCACCGTCGCCCTCAAGTGGCTGCCGGGTCACCTGGCCTCGGACCAGCAGTTTCTCACGCGGTTTACCCACGAAGCCAAGGCGCTCGCCCGCGTATCGCACCCCAACGTGGTGCAGATCTTCGACATCATCAACCACGCCGGCGAAGCATGGCTTTCGCTCGAGTTCGTCGCCGGCGGCGATCTGCAGGGGCTCGTCGAAAAGGAAGGTGCCCTTGCCCCCTCGCAGGCCCTTGCCATTGCCGGCGCCATTGCCGAGGGGCTCGCCTTCGCCCACGAGCAGGGCATCGTGCACCGCGACATCAAACCGCTGAACGTGCTGCTCACGCCCGACGGCCGCCCCAAGCTTACCGATTTCGGTCTGGCGCGCATGACCGCGGCCACGCAGCTCACGGTGGCCGGCTCGATTCTCGGCTCGCCCTATTACATGAGTCCCGAGCAGGCCGAAGGCAAAACCGCCGACGCCCGCAGCGACGTATATTCCTTCGGCATCACGCTTTATTTCATGTTGACGGGCAATGCCCCCTACCAGGGCGACGTACAGCAGGTGCTGCTGCAGCACCTGACGCAAACGGTGCCCGCGGTCGAAGGGGTATCGGACTCCATCAACGCCTTCCTCGCCCGATGTACGGCACGCAACCCCGACGAGCGTTACGCCGACGGCAAGGCCCTGCTCGAAGCACTGCGCGACGTCAAGCCGGCTTGACCGCACTCACGTTCCAACCGGTATCCTTTCCATGATCGATGAAACCCTGCTTGCCCGCCTCATGGAGGTCGAAGCCGCAACCGGCGACGAACACCGGCTGACGCAACTGCTGCGCGAAGAAGTCGAAAGCCGCCTCCCATCGGCCCTGATCGTTCGTCTCGGCAACAGCCTTATCGTGTCGAAAGGACGCCCCCGGGTGGCCGTTTTCGCGCACATCGATTCGGTCGGTTTCACGCTCGGCTACGGCAACACCTTCATCGCCATCGGCGGCCCCACGGTCGACGGTCCGACGCGGGTTCGCTGCAGCCATAACGGCCAGACCCTGCGCGCCGTGCTCGAACCGGTCGAAGACGACTACCGCGAATTCACGCTGGTCGAAGGGGGCGGCGACCCGGGCACACGCTGGGTTTACGACACGCGCCCCACCTTCGACGACCACCGCCTCAACGGCGCCTTTCTCGATAATCGCTTCGGCGTATACAACGCCCTGCACCAGCTCGAACAGGCCGAAGACGTACTGGTCGCCTTCACCGCCGGCGAAGAGCAATCGGGCCGCGGCGCCATGGACTGCGGCCGATGGGTGTACGAGAACACCGACATTCGCCGCGCGCTCATTTCCGACATTACCTACGCCACCGACCACATTCACGCCGGACGCGGACCGGTGGTATCGTTGCGCGACGCCTTCCTGCCGCGCACCGAGTATGTCGATCGCTGCCGCGACATCGCCGAGAAGGCCGGCATTCCGTATCAGCTCGAAATCGAGGCCCATGGGGGAAGCGACGGGGGCATGCTCGAACGCAGCGGCTTCGGCATTGACTGGTGCTTTGTGGGCGCCCCTGAAAACGGCTACCACTCGGCGCACGAAAGCCTGGCGCGCAGCGATGCCGAAAACATGCTGCGACTGTATGCGCGGTTGATTCCCGAATTATCGAAAGAATGACCGGGGCGAGTTAGCCGGATGAGGCTAACGCTTCTCGGCGGCCCCGTTGCGCCGGCGGGCGCGCAGTACTTCGGCCGCCTTCAACATGACCGCGCGCTCGTTCGGAAACCCCAACAGCTGAATGGCGCTGTCGAGCGGAAACCAGCGCGCTTCGTCGACCTCGAAATCGTGGTCCGACGTCTCGCCGCCCAGAAATCGCAGGAGAAAATGATGCACGAATTTGTGCCGGCGTTCGGGTCGTTCGCCGAAACGCCAGACATACCAGAAGTCGATGCTCGCCAGGCTTTCTTCGATTTCGCCCAGCAGCCCGGTCTCTTCACGCACCTCTCGCTGCGCGGCCTGCTCCCGCGTTTCGCCGGGCTCGACCCAGCCCTTGGGCAGCTGCCAGCGCCGCTTCCCGCGTGCCGTAATCAGGCAGACCTCATATTCACCGGCGGTAACTTCGCGATAAATGACGCCGCCCGCCGATACTTCCGTTTTCGCCATCGCACTTTGCCGCACGCCGTCGCTATGAGCCTCTCCGAAGTCCGTCACACTGGTCGGACGACCGCGACGTTCTGATATCCTGTGAATTCACAAGCATCATATCACCCCGTGACACAAGACACACCCACCTTTCGGGGAAGAACCGAAACCATTCGGCTCACGGTACCCGAAAAAATGGCCGGCGAGCGGCTTGACCGCGTCGTACCGGCGCTTCTGCCGCAGCTCAGCCGCCGGCGAGCCCGCGACATTCTGCTGCACGGCGGCGTCTGGTCGGGCACCCGCCGCATTCGCTCGCAAAGCCTGCCGGTTACGACGGGCATGGAACTGATCGTTCTGTATCCGCCCGACTTTCGCTACCCCACGGTCACCCTCGACGACTCGCACGTCGTCTGGGAAGATGCGTCTCTCATTGCCTTCGCCAAGGAAGCCGGCTGGTACGTGCAGCCCAACCCGTGGGATGTCTTCGGTAACCTCGAGCACGCGGCCGGCGAGTTTCTGAAGAGGCGCGACGGCCGGGTACCGCAACTGCACCTCATGCACCGACTCGACAAGGAAACCTCGGGCATCATTCTGCTCACCAAGAACCCGGCGGTGAACGGTAAGCTGCAGAAGCTGTGGTCGAGTGGAGACGTGCAGAAAACCTACCTGGCCCTGGTCGCCGGCTCGCCCCCCGACACGTGGCACTGCGACGAACCCCTCGGGCCGGGCCCCGGCGCCCGCTACCGCGTCGACCCTAATCGAGGCAAGACCGCGCTCACCGACTTCACCACGCTTGCCCATGGCGCCGATGCGTCTGAAATTCAGGCCGAACCGCGTACCGGACGCACCCACCAGATACGCATTCACGCAGCCCACACCGGCCACCCCCTGCTCGGCGACTCACGGTATGATGGCCCCGAAGCGGTGGCCGGACAATCGGTCGCGCGTACGATGCTTCATGCCCTGCGACTGTCGTTTCCCCACCCCCAAACGGGCAAGACCATCGTACTCGAAGCCCCACCGCCCGAAGACTACCGTCGCCTGCGCGAAGCCCTGCTCGGGTGAACTTTTCGCTCGCGGCTGCACCGTCTCCGTTCGGCTCGCAGGCCGGGCAAACACGTCGCAGCGGCCCTTCGCAGCAGTGACCATCTCGGTGGGCGTACTGCACGGTCATCGCCGTTCGCCCTGTCGAGTTGCTGTTCGCAAAAGAAGAGGCAGCGACATAGGGGTAACGGTAAAATGACGACTTCACCCTCTTCTTGAGCGAGGCTGTCATGTCGAAAAACGTCATTCTGACCGGAGCTTCGAGCGGAATCGGTCTGGCGCTCGGCCGCGAACTCGCACGCCGCGGCTACCGCGTAGCGCTCTGTGCCCGGCGACGCGACCTTCTCGATCAGGCCGCCGCTGAGTTGCGGCAGAACGGCTTTGAGGCCATGGCACTGGCCTGCGACGTGACCGACCGCAATTCGGTAAGCGAGGCGGTACGGCAGGTCGAGCAGGCCTGGGGCGGTGTCGACCTGGCCATCGCCAACGCGGGCATCGATCTTCCGACCTCACTCGAGAACTTCGAGCTCGAACGAGCCGAGGCGGTCATGCATGTCAACTTCAACGGCATGTTGTACCTGTTCGACGCAGTCATACCTTCCATGATCGCTCGCCGCAACGGGCGCTTCGTAGGCGTGGCCTCGCTTGCGGGGCTCCGCGGGCTTCCCACCTCGGCAGCCTATTCGGCCAGCAAAGGGGCGATGCAGCTCTTTCTCGAGTCGGCACGCGTCGAGCTGGCACAACACGATGTCGGCACGACCATCATCAACCCCGGCTTCGTGAAAACCGCCATGACAGAGAAAAACGATTTTCACATGCCCTTTCTCATGGATGCCGACACGGCGGCACGACTGATGGCCGATCGACTCGAGCGGGGGTGGCGGGTCATCGACTTTCCCCTCCCAACGTCCCTGGCCATGCGCTTCGCCCGGCTGCTGCCCGTCTTTCTGTACGATCTCGTCGCCGCCGTGATGCTGCGGCAGGCCCAGCCGGCCAAGAAGAATAAGGTCGCGGGTTGACGCCTGCGCCGGCGCGGGAAGGATTCCCGCGCGAGGCACGATTCACCGACGGCAGAACCAGCGAGCCGCCAGAGTACCTGGCCAGACTACCGTGCCCGAACCCCCGGGAGCTGTTGCCTGCCCGCGCTCCGGGCTTTCGCCCCTTCCTTTCTCCTTTGGCATCGGCCCATGGTGTGGTAGACTGTCGGCGCTTTCCTGAAGGGGGGTGACCATGCGTAGCGTAATGCTTATCGGAGCGCTCTGCCTGCTGATGCTGCAGAGCTGTGCACACAAGGACCGCAGCGCCTCGGCTCTCGAGCGCCTGCGCTCGACCCGGTCTTCGCTGCCCGGCCTTTCGGTCGAGCAGGCCGTCGAACAATTGGTGCGCGACCTGCAGTCGATGCGTCAGGTCGGCGCCGGCGAGGGTCGCTGGTATGCAAACCGGGCCATCGAAATCGAAGACCGCGAAGTCTACAAGGTGGGTTACGAATATCGCCACGGAGGCCGCTCGACGCGGTTCGGCTGGCTCTACGACTACCGAACCGGACAGGCAGAACCGCTGACCGGCTACGCGCGACAGATTCAGTCGCCCTGATTCCAGCGCCCGGTACTAACCGCGAAATTTCGTCTCCATTGGCCTTTCCGACAGGCCTTGGGCTAGAATGTAGGCTCCCGAACAAGACCCGCCGTGACGGCGGGCGGCAACAGAGCGCCCGGCCATGCGTATCGAAATCGGATTCAAATTTGTTCTCGGCGTTTTCGCCGTCATTCTGACCGTCTCACTCGGCTTCGTCATCGTCAACGGCTACCGGCTTCCGCCCTGGATTGCCTATGCGGTCGCGCTGCTTATCGGCCTGCTGATCGGCTCGGCCTATTCGCGCACGTACAGCCGCTTGTTCTCGAAGCTCAAGTCGCAGACGGCCGCCATCAGCCGGGGCGATCTCTCGACGCCTGTTACGCTGGGGCGCCGCATGTCGACCGACGAACTCGACGACATGGCGCACGCCATCGACAACATGCGACTGAGCCTGGCCGAGCTGGCTTCGCACATTCGCACGGCCAGCAACGGCGTGGCCGAAAGCAGCGAGAAGCTTTCGCGCGACGCCGAATACGTCGACCAGAAAACCGACGGCATCGCCGCCACCATGGCCGGCATGTCCGAGGCGTCGGAACAGCAGCGCTCGCTGGTCAATCGCGTGCTCGACAGCGTGCAGGAAATGGCCGGTATTCTGCAGGATACCGCCGGTCGCGCCCGCGACGCCGCCGACTCGGCCGTCAAGACCAACGAAACCGCCAAGGCCGGCGGCCGCGTCACCGACCGGGCCGTCAATCACATGAAGACCATCTTCGAGCAGATGGAGCGAAGCCAGGGCCTGCTGGTCAACTTCAGTGAGCGCACGCGCGAGATCAACAAGATCGTCGAAGTCATCAACGGCATCGCCCAGAAAACGAATATTCTGGCGCTGAACGCCACCATTGAAGCCGTGCGTGCCGGCGATGCCGGTCGCGGTTTCGCCGTCGTGGCCGAAGAAGTGCGCAAGCTGGCCGAAAGCACGGCCCACTCGGCCGAGGCCATCATGGAGCTGGTGCGGGGCATCGAGGCCGAAAGCGGACGCGTCATCGACACCATTCGCGAAAGCAGCTCGAGCATCAACGAAAGCCGCGAGTCGATTAACGACATCGGCGACAATCTCACGGCCATCATCGCCCTCGCCAACGAAACGGTGGCCAAGGTCAACGACATTCACCGCGGCGCCCAGAGTCAGGCAAGACGCGGCGAAGAAGTCATGGGCCTGATGAATGAAATTTCGCAGGTAACAACCAGTAACAACAGCGCGACCCTGTCGGTCAGCCAGGCCACCGAAGAACAGGCCCGCATTACCGCGGGTATGTCGAAGCAGGCCGAAGAACTGGCCGGGCTCGCCGAAAACTTACGTAACGTCGTCGACCGCTTCAAATTGACCGCGCGTGGCTGAGCTGGCAATCGTATTCCGTATCGGAGACACCCTCTGCGCCTTGGAAGCAGGGGCGCTTCACGAGATACTCGAAGACGCCTACGTGGCCCCGGCCCCCATGGCGCCGGCCTCCATCGAGGGGGTGGTAAACCGTCTCGGTCGCTTGTACGTCGTTTTCGATCTCGGATCACTGGTGGGCCTCTCGGTGCACACGCCCCAGAAGCTCATGCTTTTCGGTCACGCGAGCTACTCGTTCGCATCCTGGGTCGACGATGTCGTGGGCGTCGCCAGACTCGATACGGACAAACTCGAAACGGAAAACACCATGCCGTTTCAGGTACATACCCTGCGCTTCGGCGACCGAATCGTGCCCATGCTTGACGCAGACGCCGTATTCAAGCGGGTCGATGAATTGATTTAACGTGGAGAACCTCATGGCAAGAGTCCTCATCGTCGATGACGCCGCTTTCATGCGCAGCATGATTCGCGACATTCTCACCAAGAACGGGTTTGAAGTGGCCGGCGAAGCCGGCAACGGCAACGAAGCCATTCGCCTGTACGATGAGCAGAAGCCCGATCTGGTCACCATGGACATCGTCATGCCCCTCAAGAGCGGCATCGAAGCCACCCGGGAAATCATCGCAAAGTATCCCGACGCCCAGATCGTGATCTGCTCGGCCCTCGGACAGGAAACCCTTGTAATGGAAGCGATGGAAGTCGGCGCCAAGGACTTCATCGTCAAGCCGTTCAAGGAAGAGCAGGTACTCGAAATCTGCCGTCGGCTCGCCTCGCCCGCCTGAAGCCGTTCGCAACGCGAATGCCGACCCGCCGCCCTTTCGGGCCCCCCGGCCGGCCTCTGGACGTGTGAGACCACCCCGTGGATCTGCAGAAGTACCGCAAACTCTTTCTCGAGGAAACCAGGGCGCATCTCGATGCGCTCGATCAGGAGATCCTCAGGCTCGAAGACGAAGCCGACGCCGAGGTGGTAGACACCATCTTCCGGCGGGCCCACTCGATCAAGGGCATGGCTGCCTCTATGGGCTACGAGCCCATCGTCGACATTGCCCATGCGCTTGAAGACCTGTTGGGAAAGGTGCGCGAAGGCGTGCACGATGTCACGCGCGTAACGGTCGATCTGCTGCTTGCCGGTCGAGACGGACTCTGGCACCTGGTCGAGGCGGTCGAGACAGAGGCTGCGCTTGTGGCGCCTGCCGAGCTCATCGCGCAGCTGCGTGGGCGCAACTCTGCTCCGGCCCGGCCCGAGCACGGCGGGGTCGCAGCCGCAGCCGAACCGGAGCCTTCTGTCGAGCCGCCGGCGGGAACGGCATTCAACTATCGCATTCGGTTTTCGGCCACGGCCGCACTGCCGGCCGCACGCGCCTTCCAGGCGGCGAAGCTCGTCGAGTCTCTGGCCATGACGGTCTCGCCCACCCCTGATGACCTTCGCAAGGGCTCCTTCGACGGCACCCTGCGCCTCGCGTTGCGCGAAGCGTTTCCCCCTGATTTGCGCACCCGGCTGGAAGCCATACCCGGCGTCGAGGCAATCGAGGAAGAAAGCGCACAAGTCGCAGACGTTCCCACGCCGGCGCCGGTTGCCGAACCCCCGGCCAAGGCCCAGCGTATCGAGGTGCCGAGTCAGATTCGGGTCGACACCAAGGTGCTCGACAACTTCGTCGACATGGTGGGCGAACTGCTTACCGTCAACAACCAGATTCGCGAAATCAGCCGCGGGCTCTTTTCGGAAGAGCTGCAGCAGAGCGTCGAGTCGCTCCAGCGTATTACCGAAGATCTGTACCAGCAGGTACTGCAATCGCGCATGGTGCCCTTCGGCCTGATCGGCGATCGGCTTCCGCGCGTGGTGCGTGACCTTGCAAGAAAGCTGGGCAAGGATATCGACTTCGCGCTGCAGGGCACCGACGTCGAGCTCGACCGTTCGCTCATCGACAACCTGAGCGACCCCCTGCTGCACCTGATTCGCAACGCCCTCGATCATGGCCTGGAAACGCCTGCCGAGCGTGTCGCCTCCGGCAAGCCGCCGTCGGGCAAGCTGGCCGTCAAGGCGACGCAGGAAGAGAGTTTCGTTCACATCGAAATCGGTGATGACGGCCGGGGCATTCTTCGCGACCGCGTTCTCGATCGGGCAATTTCACGCAACCTGGTCAGGCAGAGCGACGCCGTCGGCCTGACCGATACCGAAGTGTTCGGCCTGCTTTTCCGCCCCGGTTTCTCGACCGCCGATCAGGTGTCGGATGTTTCGGGGCGCGGTGTCGGGCTCGACGTCGTGAAAACGGCTGTCGAAAGCATCGGCGGCGAAATTCTGGTGCGTTCCGAGGCGGCCAGGGGCACGACCTTCTCTCTGCGCATTCCCGCCCGGGTTGCCATTATTCCGGTTTTTCTCGTGCGTGCCGGCGAGCAGATGTTCGCCCTGCCCATCGCCAAAGTCAGCCGGGCGCGGTGGATTGACCGCGAAGAAGTGCAGACCGTCGGCGGACGCAGCAACGTTCTTCTCGAAGGCCGCGCGGTCACCTACTACAACCTGGCTCGCCTGATCGGCATTCAGGAAAGCTTTTTCGAGCCCGACGAAATCATGGTCTTCCAATACGAGAGGGGCGGCGAGACCATGCTCATCGGAATCGATCAGTTCATAGAAGAAAGAGAAGTCTATCTGAAAACGGCTCCGCACCCCCTTGACCGGGTGCGCGGCCTGCTCGGGCTCACGCTTGTCCGGGGCGTGCCCGTGTATGTTCTCGATCCGGGAATGATGGTGTGGACCCATGTTTGACGAACGGCAGACCGACGCGCTGAAAGAGCTCTGTAACATTGCATCGGGCAGCGCGGCCACGGTGCTCTCGTCTTTCCTCAAGACGGACATACGCATTTCCGTGCCCCGCATTCTCGCGGGCGACGCGCTGGCCGAGCAGCTCGGCAGCAGCGACGAGAACTGGGTGGTCATTCGCCATGCGGTGGGCGGCAACATCGGGGGTACGCTTTCGGTGCTGGTGCGCGAAGCCGACGTGCCGCCCCTGTTGCGTCCCCTCGTGGGAGAGGCCGCCCTGGTGTGGAACGAAGACGCCATGGCCGGTTCGGCGGTGCGCGAAATCAGCAATATTCTGACCAGCTATTTCCTGTCGGTGCTGGGCCAGTTTTTCCGCCAGGTGCTCGTGCCCGGCGTACCCGTGTTATCCTTGGAAGACAACAACCGGTTGCTGAGCGGCATCGGCCGGGAACAGAGCGTACTCGTCGAAACTCATTTCCATGATCGCGCCGGCGAAACCCTGTGGTATCTGCTGCTCTCGCCCGAGTCCGACAGCCTGACCGATGCCCTGGAGACGCTGCTGAGCAAGGCCTGAGAACATGGACCACCCCGATATCGACAGCCTTCTACGCGACGTGGCAGAAGGCCGGCTGACTGTTGCCGACGCAGCCCGGCTGCTTCGCGCAACCCCCGAAGTCGCCATCGGGTACGCGACCGTCGACACCCATCGCCGACTGCGTCAGGGGCACAACGAAGTCGTTTACGGCGAAACCAAGACCGCCGAGCAGATCGTGGGCATTGTCGAGGTGCTGTCGACCCATGAACGCCCGATTCTCGTCACGCGCGTGAGTCCCGAGACGGCTGCAGACGTCGCCAGAAGCATTCCCATGCAATACCATGCCGAAGCCCGTGCCCTGACGCGCTTCGGCGAAAAGGTCGACTACCTCGATGCCGGGTTCGTCGCCATCGTCACGGCCGGCACCAGCGATCTGCCCATCGCCGAAGAAGCTCGGGTCACGGCCGACATACTGGGGTTGCGCACCGAATCGTTCTACGACATCGGCGTCGCCGGTATTCATCGCCTGCTTTCCCGGGCGCCCCGCATAGCCTCGGCCTCGGCCGTCATCGTCATCGCCGGCATGGAGGGCGCCCTTCCCTCGGTGCTGGGCGGCCTGGTCGAAAAACCCGTCATTGCCGTGCCGGCCAGTGTGGGCTACGGAACCGGTCTCGGCGGCTTCACCGCCCTGTTTTCCATGCTGGCAAGTTGCGCTTCGGGCGTGACGGTGGTTAACATCGACAACGGATTCGGCGCCGCCTACGCCGCCTATCGCATCCTTCGCAGCCATGCAACTTCTCGTTGAAGCCTTTTCCGGCATTGCCGGCGATATGACACTGGCCGCCCTGCTCGATCTGGGCGTCGACCCGCGCGCCCTCGAAGCCGAACTGCGCAAACTTGACCTCGAAGAGCCCTGGGAACTGTCGCTGACCCGCGAAAAGCGCCACGGCATCATCGGCAACCGGGTTCAGTTTCTGCTGCACGGCCGTCCGGTCGACGCGCCACTCGAAAACCACATGCAGGGGGAAACGGCGCACAGCCATGCCGAAGGTGCTCGTCATACGCACGCTCACCCTCATAGCCACGGCCACGACGGCCATGGCGACCTCGGCGGGCACGATCATACGCACGTCCATACCGAAGCTCACCACGAAAGTGTCCATGCCCACGACGACTCGCACGGCCATGGACGCAAGTATGGGCAGATTCGCAGGCTGATTGAGACCAGCGGCCTTTCTCCGGGCGCCAAGGATCGCGCTCTTCGCATCTTTCACGTCATCGGCGTTGCCGAGGCCAAGCTGCACGACATTGCGCTCGACGACGTGCACTTCCACGAAGTGGGCGCGCTCGACGCCATTCTCGATATCTGCGGCACAGCCGTGGCCCTCGACATGTTGGGCGCCGACCGAATCTTCGTTCAGCCCCTGCCCGTGGGCACCGGCACGGTACACGCGGCGCATGGTCACCTTCCCCTGCCCGCACCGGCCACGGCCGAGATTCTCAGAGATTTTCCCCTGCGCCGCGTCGACCTCGACTTCGAGCTGGTTACGCCCACGGGGGCGGGCATTGTCGCCGCACTGGCCAGGCCGCAGCCCCCTTCCACCTGGCGTATCGGAAAAATCGGCTACGGCGTGGGCACGAAAGACGACCCGCGCATCGCCAATGTGCTGCGCATCTTCGCCATTGAAGACGTCGCCGTCGATGCTCCCGCTACCGAGACGGAAACGATTACCGTCTTCGAGACCACCATCGACGACGCCACGGGCGAATGGGTCGCGGCGCTGGTAGAAACCCTGCGCAATGCGGGTGCGCTCGATGCGACAGTTACGCCGGTGCAGATGAAAAAAGGGCGTACCGGCCTGCACCTGACCGTACTTGCCAGGCCGGCCGACGCGCAAAGCCTTATGGACGTGTGCTTTCGCGAGTCGACCACCATCGGAATCCGCTTCCGCAATGAGCAGCGCCGCGTGCTTCCTCGCCGGGCCGACACGGTAACCACCCCCTGGGGCGAGGTGGCCGTGAAGGTTGCAACCCTTCCCGACGGCACCGAGCGGGCTACGCCCGAATTCGACAGCTGCCGTGCAATTGCCGAAAAAAAAGGCGTGCCGTTGCTCGAAGTCTATCGCGAAGCCTCGCGACGCTGAGCAGGCACGCCCTGTCGAAAACGATAGCCTTCGGGCTTACTTCAGCTCGCCCACGGCGTCGGCAACGGGCTGACCGAGCACGACATGATCGCCGATCTTGAGGTCGCGCAGCTTTACCCGATCCTTCTCGAACAGCAGAATGACAGTCGACCCGAACTCGAAGCGGCCAAGCTCGTCGCCCTTGGCAAGACGCGGACCGCGGGGCATGCGTTCCGTAAGGGCCTGGTCACCGGCGTTGGTGTGATAGTCGCCGTATACGACGCGCACGCTTCCCACCATGGTCGCGCCCACCTTGGCGACCCCAATCGTGCCCACCTTCGAATCTACGTACGATATGAGGCGTTCGTTGCGGGCGAAGAGGCGCGACACGTTCTTGAGGGCGAAGGGATTGACCGGAAACAGCGCACCCGGCACGTACGTAACCTGCACCACCTGGCCGCCGAAAGGCATGTGAATCCGATGGTAGTCACGCGGACTCAGGTACAACGTCATGAATTCGCCGCCCTGAAAACGCTCGGCCATGGCCGTATCACCGCCCAGGAAATCAAGCAGCGAGTAGGTCTCGCCCTTGACCTGCCAGAGGCGCCCGTCTTCAATGGTTCCGGCCGCATACACCATACCGTCGACGGGGCTTACCACCGTTTCAGCAGCCTCGAGATCGACGTTACGCATGCCCGGCTTCAACCGCCGCGTGAAAAACTCCTGCAACGATTCATACCGTTCAGCCGGCTTTTCGGCCTGGGCGGCGTCGATGTCGAAGTGGCGAATGTACAGCGGAATGATGTGCCGGCTGACGCCCGAACGTGCAAAGCGACCGGCGGCGCGTGAGAGAAGGTGTTGCGGCATCAGGGTAACGCCGAGCAGTTGCAGCGACTCTTTGAACATGAAATGCTCTTGTCTGTGAGAAAAAAGAACCAGTATATCAACATGGGCGATAAGAAAACACTATCCGACAGTCAACGCGCGCTGGTGCAGGCAGCAAAGGAAAAAGCCTATCTGCTTTACGAAGGCCGCGTAACCCCGCATCGCAGCTGCGGTATCGCACTGGCCGAAACCTTCAACCTGGCGACACCGCCCTACCAGTCTCTACGGCGCGGCGGTATTACCGGCATGGGCGAGTGCGGGGCCGTCAAAGCCGGCGAGCTCATTCTGGGCGAAATCTTCGGCGATCCCGATCCGACCGGCGGCGTTACCGAAAGCCTGCGTCAGGCCATCACGAGCTACCAGGCGAAGATCGGTGAACGTCTCGATAAGGGCGAGAGCCCCGACATCGTCTGCAACAACCTTACCGCCCGGTGGGGCGACTTTCAGGGCGAAGCACGAAAAACCTTCTGTACCAATCTGGCGGCCCTGGTAGCCGAAGCGGTGGCCGAAGTCATCGTCGAATGCGAGGGCACTTTCGAAATTACCGGCATTTCACGCGACTAGGGACACGGTTCGCCGAAGAGCGCAGTATTCGACAGTTCCCGGGCATCAGGCTAGGATATAGCCCATGCATCGGACTCTTCCCCAAGCCGTACGCTCCCTTGCCGCCCTGGCCATCGCTGCCCGATTGTTTTTTCCGCCTCTCGTGCATGCCGAAGCGGTTTCGGCAAGCAACAACGGAGCCAGCGCCTCGGATGGGTCGGCATCAGACGGGGCGGCATCGGACGGATCGGCATCGGAGGGCTCGCAGGGTTCGTCGCAAGGTACCCAGGCCTCAGATGCCTCTTCGCAAGATCCCAGCGACAGTGATAACTCCAGCCAGGTAACCGATGTTGGCGCATCGGGTGCCGAATCGAGTGCCGATTCAACCGCCGACTCGACCCGAAGCAGCACCGACAGTGCAACCGATGATACAAGCACCACGGTCGACAGTACCCGCACGTCTCGTCCTTCCAGTAATGCCTCCGACGCGACCGGCGATTCGAGCAGGAATTCGCGGAGTTCCGACGGCAATTCGACCGAGGGTTCGGTAGACAACAGCGTTCACGAAAACCAGACGCTGGTTGCCGTGCTCATCGGCGTGGGGGTGATTGCCGTTTCCATCGGCGGAGCCTACGCCACGGAAGCGGCTGCGGCGGCGGAAGAAGCGGCTGCCGCTCGACTCGAAGACTATCTGCGTACAAACCACGCGCTCATTGCCCGTGACATTTCACTGGGTCAGGGCCTTGTTATCGAAGCCTGGCTTCACGACCTGAAGCTCAAGCCGGAAGAATGCAAACGCTTACTGGCGCATCTGTCGGGCTCGGCCGAACAGCGAGACATGTTGATCGCGCTCGACGGATCTCTTTCGTCGATACGAGTGCGTTCCTTTGCGTCTGCCTTCACCAGACTTCTCTTGCGTGATCTTTCGGCGGCTCGGGTGTTTGACCTGGCTCCGGCAGTTTTCACACGACTGTAGGAGCCGCCCCCCCGCTTTCCTTTCGACAGCCGAGGCTTGAGCGGCTACCATGTAGCCGATGCGTTTCCCGAGCAGACGCCCTGGTCAGGGCCTTGCCATAATGCTTATCGTAGCCACACTCGTGCGCCCTGCTCCGGCCCGCGCGCAGAATTCGGCGATCTCATCAGACGAAATAACGGCGGGAACCACCGAAGGAAGCACCGAAGGTACGACGCAGGGCTCTTCGGCGAGCGATCACGGCGGTAATTCGCTTTCGAGCGACGAAAGTTCACAAGGCTCGTCCGACGAATCGAGCCGAGCCTCGACGCAGGGCACCAGCGAGGCTTCGACCGAAGCCACCACCTACGAAAGCACGCGCCAGTCGTCAGAAACCGGCTCGAGCCAACAATCCAGTGACGCCACAGGCGACGCCAGCCGCAGCTCCAGCGAAGGCACCAGCAACTCGAGTGAGGCAACGAGCAGAAGCGAGAGTTTCAAGCAGAACCGGACTTTGGTCGTCGTACTCATCGCAGTAGGCGCGGTTGCTCTTTCCGTTGCCGGTGGTTATGCGACCGCCGCTGCAGAATCGGTCAACGCGGTGGCGGCCGCCGAGCTCGAGAGCTACCTGCGCACGAACCACGCCCTCGTTGCCCGCGACATTTCGCTCGGCGAGGGCGCCCTCCTGCACGCTTGGCTGCACGACCTGAGGCTGCTGCCAGAAGAGCGTGCCCATGTCGAACGCGAACTGCCGGGTTCGTCGGAACAGAACGAGATGCTCGCGGCGCTCGACGGCACTCTTTCCGTCGAGCGAGCGACTAACTTCGCAGCGGCCTTCCACGGTCTGCTCGCACGCACCCTGCCTGCCGAGCGAGTAAAGTTCCTCGCCGATCATGCGCTCGCTCACTTCTGAATTCGGCCGCACTGCGGCAATCACTCTGCTGTCGGCTGCGCTCTACCTGCTGTACGCCGCGACGGCGTCGGCCGACGTACCGCCAACGGAAGTGGCGGCTGCGCCGGCTTTCTCTCCCGAGCACTCCCTCTCTGCAGAAGAGCTGCGCTGGAGCCAGGAAGTACTGACACAACTTCCGCCGACATGGCGCGCGCAACCGGCCGGTCTCAGGAAAACCGCCGACACCCGACCTGCCGAGTCGGCCTCTGCGCTTGTCGACGGCAATACGTTTCTCATTGCCTCGGGGCTGCGCGAACTTGCCTTCAAACGCGAGGTGGCGCTGGGCTACGCCCTTCGGGAAGACATGCGCTACGAATGGTCGCGTCGTCACGAATGGCGCAGCATCAACGGGTGGCACCGCAACACGTGGCTGCAGGTCAAGCCCGCCAATATATCGCCGAGCGCCTTTGCCGACGAACGGGGAAAACGCAGTCCCGCGCTCGATCTGGCCACTGCAATGGCCGCCTATCTGGTGCCCGAACCCAACGTGCGTCAAGCCGATCGCTCGCGACGCTGCACGCATCTCGCCCACAGCCGCTTCATCGAGGCGGTGCTCGCCGAACAGAATCCGTCGTGGCTTCCACCTGTAAAAAAACGCTTCCCCACCTGTCAGGCCTTCACGCGGTGGGCGCGGCTCGAGGCGCTCGACGGACTAGAAGTACTTATGGCGGCGCCCTCGCCGAAAACGCTGGGGTCGCTTTTCGGGCACATCTTTTTGCGGGTATCGTGGCGTACCGGCGACGGCCCCGAACCGCTTATCAACAGCCGGGTCGTCGCCTTTCTGGCCGAAACCCGCATTCCCCTGGCCGAAGACTCGCTCTATGCGGTGAAGGGCGTGTTCGGCGCCTACCGGGCCTATCTCAACGAGATGCCATTTCTGAAGGTGTACCACGAATATGCGGTCGACGAACGACGAGATCTTACGCGGTTCAGCTTACGTCTTTCGCCCGAAGAGACCGAAGAACTGCTCGCGCGGGTGTGGACTGCGCGGCGGCATGCAGCCTACCGTTACTACTTCTTCTCCGACAATTGCGCCAGCCTCACCATCGACCTTCTGAACGGCGTCTTGCCCGCAGAGCGCAGGATTGTATATCCCGAAGTCTTCGGTTCGGGGCCAACAGGCATTCTCGACGGACTCGCCTTCGCCCGGGCGTACGACGGAGGCCCACTGGTCGAGCGCAATCCTGACACCATACTGAGCCTGCAGTCGGAAGCGGCGGCCGCACACGCCCTGCGCGATGAAGTACTCGCGGCCATGCGAAGCAAAGTTGCGACGGACAAACCGCAGGAACGGCCGCGTTTCGATAGAGCCGTCGCAAAAATGCACAGCCGACGTTCGGCCGTTCGCGCCGAGGGGTACGGCGAACTTTCGGAGCTGGCTGCCGAGGCTGACCCCAGCATTGCCGGGCAATTGCTTCGCGAAAGCATGCGCATTGAGGCCTGGCTTTCGGCAGAGGAAAACCTGAACGAGGAAAAACGGGCCGAACGCGATCGTCGCCGAAGGCTTCACCGCCTGCACCGCCAACTGGGAGAAAAGCGCGCCTTGCTTGTCGGTAAAGTCGTGGCACCCGGTGAAGTCGACACTCTTCTGAGACAGCTCGATGCGGGCGAGGCCACAACGCGAATGACCGCCTACCGCGACCTGGCCGACGCGATCGCGCAAACCGCAACCTACGATTCCGAGCACGTCGCCCTGCTCGTCTTCTACCTTCGCATTCATGCCCACATCAGGCGTGACGAAAGCGACCTTCGACAACGGAAACTCTTTCACCGCCTCTTTACTTCCTCATCCGGCAATCAGGAATTGCATCGCCACATCGACAGGCATGCGCACCTGTTCGCGAAACAACACGTCACCCGCATATCGGCAAACCTGCGACTGCTGCAGCAAATGCAGGTCACGCTCACGGAGGTCGCCGTACCGGACCAGAACCTTTCGCGGCAACGACTTCTCGACCGTGACACCGCCGACTACCATGCCTCCGGGCCTCACGCCGGCATCGACAACTTTGAAATCGGCATGATTCTACAGGGCGACACTGCCGGCGAGCTCACGCCGGGCTTCTCGTTCGGCGGCGCCGTTTTCGATGAACGCATCGGCGATCAACGTCGTCACGGCTTCCCCGGCAACGCTTCGTTTACCTTCCTGCGCAGTTCGACGATCTTCGTGCGTACCTCGCGCGGGACCGTACTCGGCGAGGGACAATCGCGCGTGGCGGGCTACCGTACCCTCCGTCACGCGCTCGACGAACACGAACCGTGGACACGGCTGGTCGGTTGGGAAGCCTACGGCGACATTGCCCGCAGCCAGGCACGCGACCTCGCATTCCGCCACGATCTGGGCGGGGCGGTTCTGGTGCCCCTTTTCGCCCGTAACGACTATGCCGATCATGTTCTGGCTTCGGTGGGGCTACGCTATTCGGGTTACTACAGGCTGAGCGACGGCGAGGCGCACCTGGCCGCACTGCCCGTCGCTCTGGAGGCACGGCTTGCCCTGCCCTCCCTCGGCACCCTGCAGCACGCGCTGTCGACACGGGTAGAAGCGGCCCCGCTGGTCGACCGATGGCTTGGCCATGGAGTCGAGTGGTCGGCGCAGGCCGAAGGGCATTTGCCCCTCTGGAACGAAGCCGATTTCGGCATGCGGCAACACGTCGGCGGCGTGCTTCTGTTGACCGGCGAGTGGTGTCGGCAGCCTTCTCTCATGACAGGGGCAGCTCGCCTCGATACATTTCGCCTGCGTATCGGCCTGCGGCTCGAGTAAGGCCTCCTTATACGGCTCGACTTACGGCCGGCGGACGGCTGCGAGCGTCAGCATTTTCGGCGTTTCGGAGTCCCTTCAGGGGTCCGAACAAAGCGGCCATGGCGCACCCGAGGCCCAGACAGGGTACAATGGACCCCCATGGCAAAGAAGTCAATCGTCTACATCTGTCAGCAGTGCGGGCAGCAGTCGCCCAAATGGCAGGGCAAGTGCCCCTCGTGCAGCGCCTGGAATACCTTCGTCGAAGAGGTTCGCGAGAAATCGAGCGCCGCCACGGGCGCCCGCAAAGCGGCGAAAGCGGTTCCCCTGCCCGACATCGAAGCCTCGGCGGGCAAGCGGGCATTGGCCGGCATAGCCGAGTTTGACCGGATTCTGGGGGGCGGCGTGGTTCCCGGCTCGGTCATTCTGGTCGGCGGCGACCCCGGCATCGGCAAGTCGACGCTGCTGATGCAGGCCCTGACCGGTATGTCGAAGCAGGGTCCTGCCCTGTACGTGACCGGCGAAGAATCGTCTCAGCAGGTACGCCTGCGCGCCGAACGCCTGGGTACGCTCGACCGCATGGTTTCGGTGCTGGCCGAAACCAACCTCGACGCCGTGCTCCAGGTCCTGCGCGAAGAGCGGCCTGCCTTTGTGTGCATAGATTCGATTCAGACGCTCTACAGTGAAGAACTTCCGAGCGCGCCGGGCTCGGTAGGCCAGATTCGCGAGGTCACCGCGCGACTGCTCGAATTCGTCAAGCTGCAGGGCTGCGCCCTCTTTCTCATCGGGCACGTGACGAAGGAAGGCACGCTGGCAGGCCCGCGCGTGCTCGAGCACATGGTCGACACCGTTCTTTACTTCGAGGGTGATCGCGGTCACCCCTTCCGCATTCTGCGCGCCATCAAGAACCGCTTTGGTGGAACCAACGAAATCGGCGTCTTCGAGATGAAGGAAACCGGTCTTCGACCCGTCGAAAATCCCAGCGAATTGTTTCTGGCCGAGCGACCGCGGGGGGCTGCCGGTTCGGTCGTGACCCCCAGCCTTGAGGGAACGCGGCCCATTCTGGTCGAAGTGCAGGCCCTGGTGAGTCCGGCCATTTACGGCAATGCCCGCCGAACCACCATGGGGTTCGACACCAACCGGGTAAACCTGCTTGCGGCCGTGCTCGAGAAGAAGGCCGGTCTGCAGCTCGTGGGCCAGGATATTTTCGTCAATGTGGCGGGCGGGGTACGCCTCGACGAGCCGGCATCGGACCTGGCGGTTGCGCTGGCCATTGCCTCGTCGTTCCGCGACGAACCGGTCGATGCGCATTGCATCGTCGTCGGCGAACTGGGACTGACCGGCGAGGTGCGTGGCGTTTCGCAGATTGAGCAAAGGCTTCACGAAGCCCACAAGCTGGGCTTCCGCAGCGCGGTGGTGCCCGAAGTAAACGTGCGCCGGTTGGAAAAGGCCAGCCCGGTCGAACTCATCGGCGTCGCCAATGTCGACGAGCTGCTCGATCGCTTCCCGCGCGCCCCGGGGGGCAAGAGCAGGCTTGAAGAAATGCTCTGACTCCGGCCGGGTTCTGCCCCGATGGGGCTACCTGGTTGACGCTTTGCGACCTGACGCTATATACTGTTGCTTGTTTTTCCCAGGGGGTAACCGGTTCCATGCGTATTGGAATCATCAGCGATTCGCACGGCAATCTCGGCGGCCTCGTCGACGCGGTAGACTACCTCGTGCAGGAGAAGGGTGTTAAGCGCATCTTTCACCTCGGGCACGACTTCCGCGACGTCGACGACCTGCTGGCGTTGAAGCGCGATCTCCAGCGCCACCGGAAGGGGAAAAGCGGCGAAGACGTCGGCGACAACACCGACTTCTTTTCCGATCTTGCCGAAGCCCTCACCACGACCCTTGACCTGGCAACGCGCACGGTTCTCAAGGCCGAAGGCGACGAAGTCAGTAACCTGCGCCGCATGATCGTGCGCGTGCCCGGCCACGGCGACGACGCCTACGCCACCGGTGCGCAGGGGCATATCGATTACGAAATGCTCGGCGACCGACTGATTGCGCTCGTGCACAATGTCAAGGAAATGAAGAAGGAAGACATCGCAACCGCCCACATTATCTGCTACGGCGGCTCGCACCTGTACCAGGTCGACAAGGTGGGTCATCGGTGGTTCATCAATCCCGGTCACCTGATGAAGGCCGTCGAGAAGGGCCGCGAACCTACCTTCGCCCTGCTTGACGCTGGCGACGAAGTTCCCGTCCTGCGTATCTACGGCCTCGACAAGGAGGTCAAGCTGGAAAAGGAACTGGCCCTCGACAAGAAAAACAAATTCTCGGTTTCCTGACGCGACGCCGGCTGTGCGCATCTGCTTCACCTACGGTGCGCTCTGCGCGAAATTTCCGGGCGATTTCTCTTCACCCCCGCAAGAACGGGTGCTATGATATACCACTGCACACCGGAGAGATATCGGCATGCGCGTTCATCGTTGGTTGATGCTGGGGTCGCTGTTGGTGCCCACCGCTCTGGGCGCCACCGCCTGCTGCACATTCAAGCTTCCTGAATTCATGATTTCCGACGCCGTTCAGGCCGGCACCCATGTATACGACCGGGTGGCCGACGAGCCGGAACAAGGTCGGGCCCACAGTCACGCCCTCGTACTCTACGATCAGGGCATTACCACCCAAACGGTCACCGAACTGGGCGAGCGCTGCCGTGTCGAACTCGATCGACTTTCCGAGGCGCGTGTGGGCCTGGGCGGGCAGTACCAGCTGGTCTCGCAACAGGTCAATCACGTGTCCGGCGAAGTCATGCTGGAATGCGCCTTCCGCGAAAAGCGCTGACGCTTTTTACCCCGTGCGCCCCGTGAGCTGTACGAGAGCATAGCCCATATTGGTGGCGCCGAGCTTTTCTCCCCCCGGCGCGCACCTGGCCAGCAGCTCGAACTCGGCCGGACTGTACATGCGGCGCACCGAGTAGAACCCGTCGTGAACCAGACGTGGATTGCGCGAAACCAGAACCGTACCCACCACGGCGCCGGCCAGCACCATGGGCGACCGGCGATCGTCGAGAAAGACCACGCCCCGCCGGGCGTTTCGAACGGCCGAGGCCAGAATGCCCGCAAGCAACGGGGGTTCGAAGTGATGCAGGGTCTGGGTCGAAGTAATGACGTCGAAACGTTCGTCGAGCCTGTCGAGCTCGAGTGCGTCAAGCGGGCGAAACTCGACGTCGACCCCCGCCTGTCGCGCGGCTTTGCGGGCCTGTTCGACATAGGCCGGAGATATGTCGCTACCGACGAGACGAACCGGTCGCGACAGCTGCTTCCTTCGCTTCGCAAGCTGCACCAGGAAGGCCCCGTGCCCGCTGCCGATATCGAGAATGGAAACCTCGCCATCGGGCAGATCGCGCAGAAACCCATCGAGAGCCCGGGCAAACCAGCGGTAGGCCAGTGCCGCCCGGTTGAGCCTATCGAGCCCCCGCATCATGCGCCGTCGTTGCCGTTCGTCGATGTGTCCGTCATCGACATATTCATCGTGCTTCCGCTCGTAAATGAGCCGGTCGACCCGGTGCCCCAGGCGCGCAAGGCGTGGCTGCGAGAGAATGGGTTGCGCCAGGCGGGCCTGGTACAGCCCCCAGACGCGCCCTACGCGAAGGGCGAATTCTTCGCGATCGGTGGGGTCGAACGGCGCTCCCTCGCGCGCAAGCACCTCTGCGGCAATTTCGCGTTGCACCTGATCGAGCGGCAAGTCGAACGTCCACTTTCTGATATTCACCATGAGGCACCCATTGCAGTCGGTGATACCATTCTACCATTCGACGGCTCGACCCCGGGAACGCCTGTCGGCTGAAGGCTCGACCGGGTATCGGAATGACTCGTCGCGTCTTGCCCCCGGAGCCCGATTGCAG
>JAWLBW010000026.1:0-24216 GCA_041687475.1 bacterium | reverse complement strand
TTGTGACCACTGCGGCCGGTTGGTCGAGGCCGCGATCCGAGCCGCAGCGCCGATGAAATCATCGCGGCGCACGGCGGCGGGCGGGCCATCGTGGGGTTCGAAGCGTTTCAGCGTGGCCGGAAATACACAGTGGCGCAGAAAAGGGAGCGCCTTGCGGCCTTGCAGAAAGGTGGGTTTGCCCGGGCATGGCACGAAGGAGTAACCAGCCGCCTTGAAGAGCTGTGCGAAGCGCGCTCCATTCCCCAGGGACTGTTTATTGCCGTCGACCGCATTTCCATAGGCGAAGAAGGACGCAATCGACTGGCCGAGGCGCTGGAAACCTCTTTTTCGGAAGGACAGGGGTTTGCCGCCGTCATCGTCGAAGACGGACCCACGGTCTGGGTTACCAATCGCTTTGCCTGTGCCGAGTGCCGGAGTGGGTACGAGAAGCCCGTGCCCAGACTGTTTTCGTTCAACAATCCGTTCGGCGCGTGTCCGGCCTGCAAGGGATTCGGCAACATTCTCGAACTGAGCCCCGATCTCGTCATGCCCAATCGGCGCCTTTCGCTGTCGGAAGGAGCCATCGAGCCTTTTACCAAGCCCAGTTACGAAGCGTGGAATCGGGCGGTGATCGAGAAGGCGCAGCAATTTGGCATCGACATCGGCCGGCCCGTCGATCAGCTTTCGGCCGAAGAGATGGCCTATCTTTTCGAAGGCGGGTCGGGCTTTCCTGGCATTCGCGGATATTTTCAGCGGCTCGAAGCCAAAAAATACAAGCTGCACGTTCGTGTCTTTCTGAGCCGTTACAAAGCCGAGCGTCCATGCCATGAATGCGCAGGATCACGCCTCAACGCGGCAGCGCGTCGCGTGCAGATTCTCGGCGAGACCATTGACCGTGTTGCCTCGCTTTCATTCAACGAGTTTCGCGATTTTCTCCATCGCTTCGAAGAAACGGTTGCCGACCCGGCGGCTACCCGAATTCTTGAAGAGCTTCACAAGCGTACCGGCTATGCGATTGAGGTCGGCATCGGCTACCTGACGCTCGATCGACTCATGCGCACGTTGTCGGGCGGAGAAGCGCAACGGATCGGACTTGCCAACCAGTTGGGCAACGGCCTCACCGATACCCTGTACGTGCTCGACGAACCCACGATCGGGCTGCATCCGCACAACACCGAGCGCCTGCTTCACGTGTTGCACGATCTCGCCGATCGAGGCAATACCCTGGTTGTCGTCGAACACGACCCGGACGTCATTCGCGAGGGCGATCACATTGTGGAACTCGGCCCCGAGTCGGGTGTACGCGGCGGCGAACTGGTCTACGCCGGACCGGGAAAGCAGGACTTTCTGCGCGCCGATACCACGACCGCGCGCTACCTGAGGGGCGAGCTTGAAATTCCGGTTCCGGCAAGGCGGCGAAAAGGTTACGGCCAGCTCAAGTTGACAGGAGCCCGTGCGAACAATCTGCGCAATGTCGACCTGCAGGTTCCCCTCGGCACATTGACGTGCGTTACCGGTGTGAGCGGCAGCGGCAAGAGCACGCTCGTGCATCAGACGTTGTATGGGGCGCTGGCCCGCATCTTCGGAATCGAATATGCCGAACTCGGCGCCTTCGGTGAGATTCAAGGCTTGAACCTCATTCGCGGCGTGGTACTGGTCGATCAGCAGCCCATCGGCAAGACTGCCCGGTCTATTCCGGCCAGTTATATCGGTATTTACGACGACATCCGTCGGCTGCTTTCCCAGACGGAAGATGCGAGGATACACGGACTGAAGGCCGGAAGTTTCTCTTTCAACGTGCCCGGGGGCCGCTGTGAACGTTGTGGCGGCATGGGCATCGAAACCGTCGAAATGCATTTTCTTTCCGACCTGGAAATGATCTGCGAAGAGTGCAGCGGCACGCGTTTTCAGCAGAAGGTGCTCGACGTTCGCTACAAAGGAAAGAACGTCGCCGAAATTCTGGCGCTTACCGTAGACGATGCCCTACGCTTCTTCCAGCGCGAGAAGCGCATGGTCGAGCGCCTGCGGCTGCTGCACGATGTGGGCCTCGGTTACCTGACCCTCGGCCAGTCGGCAAAGACACTGTCGGGCGGAGAGAGCCAGCGGCTGAAGGTGGCCTCGGAACTCGGCGTCCGACGCCAGCGCACGCTTTACATTCTCGACGAGCCCACGACCGGTCTGCACATGGGCGAGGTAAAGCTGCTCGTCGAAGTGCTCAACAAGCTTGTCGAGAAGGGCCACACGGTTCTGGTTGTCGAGCACAACCTCGATGTCATCAAGTGCGCCGACTACCTGATCGACATGGGCCCCGGCGGTGGCGACAATGGCGGCCGCATCGTGGCTGAAGGTACGCCCGAAGAGGTCGTGGTCAGCCGTCGCAGCCTGACGGCACGACACCTTCGCCCGCTGTTGAAGCCGCGCCTCGTCTGAGGCGCCTTCGACTCCTTTCTCCATTCCTCTATTTACATGGCTTTGGTGTCGCGCGAGGGATTCGCGTTCGGGCGGCCTGACTCCGGCCACTCTCTCTGTCGCTCTTCGCTGTACGGTTGACACGCGAATCGCCCTACAATCGCAGTTGTCTGGAATCGTTCCGGTACATCATCTTCAACCAGGCGATTGACATGCCCCATCCGATCGGTAAGAAACGCTGGGCAATAGCCGAAGGCTATATACCCGCGACAGGTACGGGGCCCCGACCCCAGATGGAAAGCCATGAGACTTTCTGCGTGCTCAACGCCGGCGATAGCGAGGCGCGTGTCGAGGTCACCATCTACTTCAGCGACCGTGATCCCGTCGGGCCCTATGTGCTGACGATCGGGCCGCACCGTACCCGCCACGTGCGTTTCAATTCGCTTACCGATCCGGAACCGATTCCTCGCGACACCGACTACGCCAGCGTCATTGTCTCGAATGTACCGATCGTGGTGCAGCATACGCGTCTGGATTCACGACAGGCAGAAAATGCCTTGCTTACCACGATCGCATATTCCGGCGACTGAACGGCGGCACGGAACCGACTGAACATGCGGAGGACTCGATGGGCAATGTAACGGTAGCCGATTACCTGATCAAGCGACTTCATGACTGGGGGGTAGAGCGGATTTTCGGTTATCCCGGCGACGGTATCAACGGCATCATGGGCGCGCTCAACCGTGCATCGGACATGGAACATGCCGTCGAGTTCACCCTGGCGCGTCACGAAGAGATGTCGGCCTTTCAGGCTTGCGGCTATGCGAAATTCAGCGGCCGTCTCGGCGTCTGCCTTGCCACCTCGGGACCCGGTGCGGTTCACCTGCTCAATGGCCTGTACGACGCCAAGCTCGACCACCAGCCCGTGCTGGCGATCGTGGGCCAGGCAAAGCGCGGCGGAATCGGCGGGCATTATCAGCAGGAAATCGACCTGAATTCACTCTTCAAAGATGTCGCTTCGTCGTACGTGACCACCGTGAGCACCCCCGAGCAGATGCCCGACGTGATCGACCGCGCCGTTCGCATCGCCATTCACGAGCGTACGGTGACGGCCATCATCATTCCCGCCGACGTGCAGGAAGAGGCCGTCGACCCGTACCCCCCGCATGAGCACGGTTACACGCCCGGCGGCCTTCACTATTCGCCGCCGCGTATCATGCCCAACGAAAATGCGGTTCGCGAAGCGGCTGAAATACTGAACGGCTGCAACAAGGTAGGCCTGTTGATCGGTCAGGGCGCCCACGGAGCCGACGAAGAGATCATGCAGGTTGCCGACCTTCTGGGTACCGGCGTTGCCAAGGCGCTGCTGGGTAAGGACGTGCTGCCCGACGACCTGCCCTATGTAACCGGTGCCATCGGCCTGCTCGGAACGAAACCGAGCTGGGACATGATGATGAACTGCGACTGCCTGTTCATGGTCGGCTCGAGCTTTCCCTACTACGAATTTCTACCCGAAGCGGGCACGGTCAAGGGCGTGCAGATCGACATCGACGGCAAGATGATCGGCATTCGCTACCCCATGGATGTGAATGTGGTCGGCGATGCAAAGGAAACGCTGCGGCAGCTCATTCCCCTGCTCAAGCGGAAGGAAGACCGCTCCTGGCGCGAACAGATTGAGAAGAACGTGGCCGAGTGGTGGCAGGTGGTCGAAGCCCGGGCCAGGCTCAGCGCCGACCCGCTGAACCCCCAATTCGTCTTCTGGGAGCTTTCGTCGCGCTTGCCCGACAACGTCATTCTTACGAGTGATTCGGGTTCGGCGGCGAACTGGTATGCCCGCGATCTGAAGCTTCGCAAGGGCATGCGGGCCTCGCTTTCGGGCAACCTGGCGACCATGGGGCCCGGGGTTCCCTACGCGGTGGGCGCCAAGTTTGCCCACCCCGATCGCCCGGTCATCGCCCTGATCGGCGACGGCGCCTTTCAGATGAACGGCATGAACGAACTCATTACCATCAAGCAATATTACGAATTGTGGCAGGATCCGAGGCTCATCGTTTTGGTGCTCAATAACCACGATCTGAACCAGGTTACGTGGGAGCAGAGGGTCATGAACGGCGATACGAAGTTCTCGGCTTCGCAATACATCGTCGACTTCCCTTATGCCCGGTATGCCGAGCTCATCGGGCTCAAGGGCATTCGGGTCGATAGCCCCGACGACGTCGGCGATGCCTGGGACGAAGCCTTGCGTTCGGAGGTGCCGGTGGTGCTTGAAGCCGTCACCGATCCGAACGTGCCCCCGCTTCCGCCGCACATTCGCATGGAGCAGGCCAGGGAGTTCAGCGCCGCGCTGCTCAAGGGCGATGAAGACGCCATGCAGATCATCGTGCAGTCGTTCAAAGGCAAATTGCAGGAATTCATACCGCGGAAGAAGTGAGATGGCACCGTCAGCATCCGAGGTTAAGGTCGAAAAGCTTGCCGTTTCGGCCTTTACCATACCAAGCGAGCCCGAACAGGATGGAACACTCACCTGGAACCGGACGACACTGGTGGTGGTCGAAGTAACCGGGGGCGGCCGAACCGAATTGGGCTTTACCTATGCCGACAAATCGGTAGCCACCCTGGTGGCCGAACGATTTCCCGGGCTTGTCGAGGGAACCAACGTTTTCGACGTACAGGCAACCTGGTGGAAGATGTATACCGCCATCCCATTGGTGGGTCGGCCCGGACGCGCCGGGGGGGCCCGGGCCGCCGTCGACTTCGCCCTGTGGGATCTCAAGGCCAGAATTCTCGAGCTTCCGCTCGTCAAACTGCTTGGGCAGGTTCGCGACCGCATAGATATATACGCAAGCGGCGGCTTTACCAATTACGTCGACTCCGATCTGCAGAATCAGCTGCGCGCATGGGTAGAAGGGGGCATCTCGCGGGTCAAGATGAAGGTCGGCGCCCGGCCAGAGAACGACATAGCCCGGGTGGGCACCGCTCGCGATGCGATCGGCCCGATGACCGAACTGTACGTCGACGCCAACGGCGCCTACGACCGGAAGAATGCGTTGCATTACGCCGACGAATTCTACCGGTTGGGGGTGACCTGGTTCGAAGAGCCGGTTTCTTCCGACGATCTGGAAGGGCTGCGACTGCTTCGCGACCGGGCTCCGGGGGGAATGGAAATTGCCGCGGGCGAATACGGATACGATCAGTTCTACTTCCGGCGAATGCTGGAAGCCGGTGCGGTCGATGTGCTTCAGATCGATGCCACGCGAGCCGGCGGCGTGACCGGCTTTCTCGAGGCGGCGGCGCTTTGTCATGCCTGGGCAATGCCCCTCTCGGCGCACACGGCGCCTACGTTGCACACGCCTCTGTGTTGCGCGGTTCAGCGTGCGCGCCACCTCGAGTATTTTCACGACCATGTACGCATTGAGAACAGGCTGTTCGAAGGCGTGCCCCAGCCCGAAGGCGGCGCCCTTCTTCCCCGGCTCGATGAACCGGGGTTCGGTATCCGGTTCAAACGTGCCGACGCCTCGCGGTATGCGGCCTGATAATTCACGAGCTGTGACGGGAATGCCGAAATGAATGAGCACACCGAACAGTCGCTTTCCGCAGAGAAGCCGTGGCCGGTTACTTCGACACATCGGCCAACGGCGACGGAGGTCGACGTCAGGTCTCTGGAGCGTGAGCTCAGACGGGCGGTACGTGGCGAGGTGCGCTTCAGCGAGGGAGACCGGGCACTGTACGCGACCGACGGTTCGAATTTCCGTCAGCCGCCGATCGGGGTCGTCATTCCGGCTTGTCTCGACGATGTCGTGACGACGGTCGCCATCTGTCGGCGCTTCGGTGTTCCCCTTTTGAATCGGGGTGGGGGAACCAGTCTTGCTGGTCAGTGCTGTAATGTCGCGGTGCTCCTTGACTGGTCGAAGAATCTGAACCGGGTGCTCGAAATAGATTCCGCACGCAGGCTTGCACGGGTGCAACCGGGCGTGGTGCTCGACCGGCTGCGCGACGCGGCCGAAGAGTACGGGCTGACCTTCGGGCCCGATCCTGCCACGCATACCCACTGTACGCTGGGGGGCATGCTGGGAAACAACTCGTGCGGCGTGCACTCGATCATGGCCGGGCGCACGGCCGACAATGTCGAAGAACTCGAAATTCTTACCCCCGACGGTTTCCGCATGCGCGTGGGACGCACGGGCGAAGACGAGCTCGAGCGAATCATCGCCGCAGGGGGGCGCAAGGGCGAGACCTATCGTCGACTCCGCGATTTGCGCGACAGGTATGCCGAGCAGATTCGCACGCGGTATCCCCGCATTCCCCGCCGGGTCTCGGGTTTCAACCTCGATGAGTTGCTGCCGGAAAACGGCTTCAACGTGGCCCGAGCGCTGGTGGGAACCGAGAGTACCTGCGTAACCATTCTGGAAGCAACCGTAAGGCTGGTGCCCAGCCCGCCGAGCCGCGCTCTGCTCGTGCTCGGCTACCCCGACGTATACGAGGCCGCCGACCATGTTACCGAGGTCATGGCGGCCGGGCCGGTCGGACTCGAGGGTCTCGACAGACGACTTGTCGGCTTCGAGCGCAAGAAGCAGATGAACGAACGGGGCATCGGCGACCTGCCTGCGGGAAACGGCTGGCTGCTTGTCGAGTTCGGTGGGGCCGAGATGTCCGAGGCCGTGAGAAAAGCCGAACGATTGATGCGCCGCCTGCGCCGCAACGGGCCGTCGATGCGTCTGTTTACCGAGCCTGAAGCAACCGAAGCTATCTGGGCTGTACGCGAATCGGGCCTGGGGGCCACCGCCTATGTACCCGGAAACCCCGATACCTGGCCGGGGTGGGAAGATTCGGCCGTCCCTCCCGAAAAGCTCGGCGCGTACCTGCGCGATCTACGCGCGCTCTTCGAGAAGTACGGCTACGAAGCCTCGGTGTACGGCCATTTCGGGCAGGGATGCGTGCATTGCCGGATACCGTTCGAGTTGGAAACCGCCGAGGGAATCGATGCCTATACGTCGTTTCTCGAAGAGGCAGCCGACCTGGTCGTTTCCCATGGGGGCTCGCTGTCGGGTGAGCACGGCGACGGACAGCAGCGCGCCTGGCTTCTGCCCCGTATGTTCGGCGAAGATCTGGTACGGGCCTTCGGCGAGTTCAAGGCCGTATGGGACCCCGAAGGCATGATGAACCCCGGTAAGGTCGTAGATGCCTACGGACCGACCGAAAACCTGAGACTGGGCGCCGATTACAATCATCCGAATCCGTCGACGCATTTTCAGTACCCCGACGACGAGTACACCTTTCGGCGGGCCGCCCTGCGCTGCGTGGGTGTGGGAAAGTGTCGCCGCGAAGGCGGCGGCGTCATGTGCCCGAGCTACATGGTCACGCGCGAGGAAAAGCATTCGACTCGCGGCAGGGCACGCCTGCTTTTCGAGATGCTCGAGGGCGACGTGGTGAAGGGACGTTGGGCCGAAGAGTCGGTCAAGGACGCTCTTGACCTGTGCCTCGCCTGCAAAGGCTGCAAGAGCGATTGCCCGGTAAACGTCGACATGGCGACCTATAAGGCCGAGTTTCTCGCGCACTATTACGAACGGCGCGTGCGTCCGCGCCAGGCCTACGCCTTCGGATTGATCGACCGCTGGGCACGTCTGGCTTCGCACATTCCGCACGTGGCCAACTTCGTGTCGGGCGCGCCGGGTCTCAGTCGACTGTTCCAATATGCCGGCGGGGTGGCCCCGCAGCGACGTATTCCCCGGTTTGCCGAACAGACGTTCCGCGACTGGTTTTTCAGTCGTCGACCGGTGAATGCCGACGGCCCGCCCGTCATTCTCTGGGCCGACACGTTCAACAATTATCTCCATGCCGAGACTGCTCGCGCGGCTGTTGAAGTACTCGAGGCCACAGGGCGACGGGTCATCGTTTTGCGCGAGCCGCTGTGTTGCGGCAGGCCTCTGTACGATTTCGGCATGCTCGACCGCGCCAAGCGTCTGCTTGTCGAGATTCTCGGGCATCTGCAGCCCGAGATTGAAGCGGGAGTGCCGGTGGTTGGTCTCGAGCCGAGCTGTACGGCGGTCTTCCGCGACGAGCTGACCAACCTCTTTCCCAACGCCGAAGACGCCCGGCGCTTGCGGAAGCAGACCTACACACTGGCCGAGTTTCTGCTTTCGCTCGACGACTTCGAGTTTCCCCGGCTGCATCGCAAAGCAGTGGTGCACGGGCATTGTCATCACAAGTCCGTGCTCGGATTCGACGCCGACAGGCAGGTGCTCGAGCAGCTGGGGCTTGAATGCGAAGTGCTCGACGCGGGCTGTTGCGGCATGGCGGGGTCGTTCGGATTCGAGGCCGAAAAATATGACGTTTCCGTGGCAGCGGGCGAGCGGGTACTTCTGCCGAAAGTTCGAGCAGCTGCGAAGGACGCCATTATCATCAGCGATGGCTTCAGCTGCCAGTCGCAGATTGAAGAGTTCACGGACCGGGGTGCACTGCATCTGGCGCAGGTCCTCCACATGGCCTTTCGCTATGGTGAAGCGGGGCCGTCGGGTTACTATCCCGAACGGCGATACACCGTCGAGTTGCACGACGAACCCGTGGGGCTGCGGCCTGCCGAGCAGGTCCTGGTCGGGCTGACGGGCGCGGCTGCCCTGGCGGGGGCGGCCCTGGTGTTTCGCCGATGGCACGCAAGCCTTCAGGAGAAATAGCATGCAGTGGAAGCTTCTGGCCGACAATGCCGAGACGACCTGGGCACTCATTTTTGAAACCGGCGACGAAGTGCTGTCGCTGCTCACGAAGTTCGCCAAGGTAAAGGGTTTCGAAGGCAGCCGCTTCACGGCCATCGGCGGATTCAGCGATGTTACCCTGGGCTACTTCGACTGGGAGCGCAAGGAATACGACCGCATACCCATCAGGGAACAGGTTGAAGTGCTTTCGTTCATCGGCGATATCGCGCTGAACAGGGGAGAACCGCAGGTGCACGCGCATGTGGTGCTGGGCGATCGCAATGGTATGGCGCGCGGCGGGCATTTACTCGAAGCCCATGTGCGTCCGACTCTCGAGGTCATACTTACCGAGACGCCGCGACACCTGGTGCGCAAATACGATCAGGAAACCGGTCTGCCCCTCATCAGCCCCCTGGCGTCGGACCCGCGCACGGCGATCGAGCCAACCGAGAACGATCTTCACTGATGAGGGCAGGCGATTGAGGTACAAGGAGGTTCGATGACTGTCAGAAACACGGAAACCGTTGTGATTACAGGGGCTTCAGCCGGTCTCGGCCGGGCAATTGCCCAGGAGTTTGCGCGCCACGGCGCCAACGTCGTGCTGCTGGCCAGGGGCCGGCGGGGGCTGGAAGCGGCTGCGGCCGAAGTCGAACGGCTCGGCGGTCGGGCCCTGGCCATACCGTGCGACGTAAGCGACTTCGCCGCTCTCGACGCCGCGGCAACCCGGGCCGAACGCGAGTTCGGTTCCATCGACATCTGGATCAACAATGCGATGACCACGGTGTTCGCTCCCGTAAGCCAACTCAAGCCCGACGAGCTGAACCGGGTGACCGAGGTCACCGACCTCGGTTCGGCCTACGGCGTCATGGTTGCGCTGGCCCGCATGTTGCCCCGTGACCGGGGCAAGATTGTGCAGGTCGGCTCGGCGCTCGCCTACCGCGCCATTCCGCTCCAGGCAACCTACTGCGGCGCCAAGCACGCGACCGAAGGATTCTTCGAATCGCTGCGCAGCGAGCTTATTCACGACAAATCGAACGTTACCACCACCATGGTACAGATGCCGGCCCTGAACACGCCCCAGTTTCGTTGGGTGCGAAACAAGATGGGAAAAAAATCGCAGCCGGTACCGCCGATCTATCAACCCGAAGTGGGGGCACGAGCCGTTTACTATGCCGCTCACGGCAATCGAAGAGAAATATTCGTCGGGCGCTCGACGGTCTGGGTCATTCTCCTGAACAAGTTTTTTGCGGCTTTGGGCGACCGCTACCTGGCCAGCCAGGGCTACGAAGGGCAGCAGATTGACGAGCCGGTAGAACCCAATCGCCGCGACAATCTCTTTCGCCCCCTCGACGACAAAACCGATTATGGCGCCCACGGCGAGTTCGACGATCGTTCGACCTACGAGAGCTGGCAGCTCGAAGCCAACATGCGTCGCGGGGTGCTGGCGGCGGCGGGACTGGGCGTATTGGGGGCGGCGGGGGCCACGGCGGCCTTGCTTGCCCGTCGCTGAGGGCGGCAGCTTTCCCGTGCATGCAGGGGGCGGCGTCCGTGTGGCGCGGCCCCTTCTTTTTTGCTGACGTCGCCGGCCGTGGGTGTTATGGTAGTCTTTTCCCCTTTCAGGTGATCGCATGGACGAACGACTTCTTACACTTTCCGGGAAAGAAATTGCCGGCATGATCCGACGCGGCGACATCAGCTCGCGCGAGGCCGTCGCAACCCATATCGCCCACATGCAGCGGGTCAACACAGACCTGAACGCCGTGGTAGCCGACCGGTATGAACAGGCCATGAAAGAGGCAGCGAAGGCCGATCGTGAGCGGGCGAAGAAACCGCTCGACGAACTGCCTGAATACCACGGCGTACCCTGTTCGATCAAGGAATGCTTTGCGCTCAAGGGCATGCCCAATACGTCGGGCCTCGTGTCGCGAAGGGGAATCACATCGAAGAGCGATGCCACCGCGGTGAAGCGCATGCGCGCGGCGGGCGTCATTCCCCTCGGCGTCACGAATACGTCGGAGCTGTGCATGTGGATGGAGAGCAACAACCGTGTGTACGGCCGCACGAACAATCCCTACGATCCCAGCCGCATTGTGGGAGGAAGCTCTGGCGGAGAAGGAGCCATCATCGGTTCGGGCGCGTCGCCTTTCGGTCTGGGTTCCGACGTCGGCGGTTCCATTCGCATGCCGGCGTTTTTCAACGGTGTGTTCGGTCACAAGCCGACCGGCGGCATGGTGCCGGCTACCGGACAGTTTCCGACGGCCGAAAACGATGCCCTGCGCTATCTGACGACGGGCCCGTTGACCCGCAGGGCCGAAGACCTGATGCCGCTTCTGCGCATCATGGCCGGACCCGATGGAAAGGATAAGGAATGCAGTCCGTGGGAGTTGGGCGATCCGGCCGGCGTTCGCATCGATGAACTGACCGTGCTTGACGTGCCGGAAAACGGTTGGCTCAAGGTCAGCGACGAGCTCAAGGCGGCCCAGCGTCGGGCGGCCCGCGCCCTGGAAGATATGGGCGCCACCGTACGTGAAGTTCGCTTTGCGAGACTGAAGCGCTCGCTCGATATCTGGTCGTCGATGCTGCAGGCGGCCGACGGTACGCCGTTTGCCGAGATGCTCGAGCACCGCTCGCCCCTTCATACCATGATGGAATTCGGGCGCTGGGCCATGCGTCGCTCGCCGCACACGTTGCCGGCCATTCTGCTCGCGCTGCTTGAAAAAGCCACCGCGCTGACGCCCGGAAGAACCCGGCGTTTCGTAGAAGAGGGGCTGAAACTGCGGGCCGAACTCATCGAGTCCATCGGGCCGAAGGGCGTCATGCTCTACCCCTCGTATCCCGAAGTGGCGCCCACGCATTACAAGCCGATGTTGCCGCCCTTCAACTGGGTATACACGGCAATTCTGAACGTCATGGAGCTGCCGGTGACGCAGGTACCCCTCGGACTCGACCACCAGGGCCTCCCGCTCGGCGTGCAGGTGGCCGGTATTCCGGGCAACGATCACGTGACCATTGCCGTGGCCGTGGCGCTCGAAAAGGCGTTCGGCGGCTGGGTGCCTCCGGCGCGCATTTTCGGAAACGGAGTGGGCCGCGCCTCCGGCGCGGCACTGACGGCCTGAACGAAGAGCGATTCGGGTACCTCGGGGGCCGGGTAGTCGGCGCCGCCGTCGGGCTAGGGGTTGGAGAAGAGGTAGGCCGCGATATCGGCGGCCTCGGCTTCCTCGATGCCCAGGTCGGGCATGGCCGTTTCCGGGTCGATTGCCCGTGGGTCGCTGATCCACCGAACCAGGTTGTCGGGGTTGTTCGGCAATCGGCCGGCGATGAAGGTCTGGTTGCGGAACCCCCGCAACTGCGGACCGACGCGACCGCGTGCGCCCGGTATGCCCGGAATGACATGGCAGGCGCCGCAGCCACGGGTAACGATGGCCTGCCTGCCGCGATTCTCATCGGCATTCGCTATTTCGAAGGTAGGCGCGGCCGGAAAGCGATGCCAGCCCCGAAAAATCAAATCGCCGAGCACGACGGCAAGCAGCAGCACGCCGAGAATGCCCAGACCCGCGTTGAAGTTCAGACGGCGGGGTTTCATCGTTCGTCTCCCTGTCGGCGTGAACCGGTCTTGAGGTCTTTTTTTTCGAAGGATACCGCCGGGTGCATGGCTTCACGCCGCGAGAGCTCGCGCAGCCACAGAATGAACAGCGTGACGGAAAGGGCCAGGTACACGAAGGCTGCGGGCATCCACATGATGGCGCCGGCTATCTGCTGGTCTTCCAGATGGGTAAGGTTCCACGGCTGCGTCGTTTCGGCGTAGGAACTGTAGAGCGGGCGCGGCGAAAGGGTCAACAGGGCCCCGAGTGCGCCTCCGTGAAGCGAAGTGGCGAAGAGAAGCAGAATGCCGAGGCCCCGGTTCGCGCGCAGCCGGTCGAACGGATCGATCAGGACACGCCAGAAAAGACAGGCGGTCAGAAGAAAGGCGGCGTGCTGCATGTCATGCACCAGACGATTCTCGAGGGCGAGATCGTACAGCCGCGGCAGGTGCCACAGCCAGAGCGTCAGGGCGTAAAGGCCCCAGACGGCAAGCGGTTGCCAAAGCACGTACCAGACCATGCGCAGCGGCCCCCGCATACCGGTCCACCGGGCGAAGCGCTGCCTCACCCGGCGGGGCAGCACCCATAGAACGGCAACGAACGGCGCTCCGGCGACGAGAAGCGGAGGAGCGACCATCAGCAGCAGCAGGTGCTGCACCATATGTACGGAGAAGAGGTGCGTTGCCAGGGGGTCGATGGGCGAAACGAGAGCAACCCCGAGAACTAGCATGCCGGCCAGAAAACTTGTGACCCGCCATTTTTTGATGCCCCTTCCGGCGCCGCTCTCTCGCCACAGCCTGTATACGCCAAGCCCGTAGATGCCTGACGCTGCCGTGAGCATGGCGATGGCTGAGGGAGAGGGGTCCCAGAGCCGCCACCAGTTATCCGGGGGCTCGGCGTCGGGTGCATGAGCCAGGGCGACAGCGCCCGGCACGCCCGAAAGAACGGCGGCCAGGCAGAGCTGCCCGGCGGTGCGCATGATGGGGCGCTGTATGGTTTGCCTCGACACCGCTCTCTCCGGTCAACATCGGCTCAGGTAAAAGAGAAGGGGAATGCTTTCAAAGAGAATGGCCGCCGTGAAAATGCCGCCGGTCACGGCTCCCGTTCGCGCGGTAAAGCGTGAAGATTGCCCCAGCCCCGCGCCGTCGGCAGGAGGCTCTTCGGCTGCGCGCATCATCTGCAGCGACAGCATCGTGGCGGCAAGGGCAATCGCCGTCAGTGGTATGGTGACCACGACGAGCAGAACCACGGTTCCGCCAAGCCCGAAGACGGAAAGGGCCGGAAAGCCGCGCAGACAACCCCATTCGGCGAGGAACCAGGCAAGAAACAGGTGAAGGAACCAGGCGAGGGGGCCGCCGAGAAGCGAGAACGCCAGCTTCAGCCGCCACCTGAATTGTGGTCGTTGTGTCGTTGCCTCATTCATGTGAACCTGTCGAGCATTCCCTTCATCGTTTCCTGTACTAGAACAGGTACGGCGATACGTGAATCACGGCATATACCACCGCGGCCGCGACTGTCGTGAAGTACGCGAACAGGCGCGCGAGCTGCCACTGCAGCGGCAATTGTTTCTCAAGCACAGTGTGCTTGGCCCGCAGCGTGCGCAGAAGTATTGCCTGCTGCAGCACGACCACCGATGCCGTCAGCATGACCATACCGCTGAGAACATGAAACAGCGATGCATAGGCATTCAGGTCGGGGCCGAAGTCGAGTGCCTGCAGAAAAAATACCTGCATGACCAGGAAGGCCGCCGCTGCCGCCATGGCGCCGACGACGGCGGCCTCGGCCGTGTTATGTCTGCCCTTGCCGAACAAACGTGCACCCAGCCACTGCAGCGGTGCGATGGACAGCAGCGCCAGATAGGCAATGCCCGGCGTCAGCAGCCCGGGTTTCGCCAGGCCCCCCTGCGGCCAGGCGTCGGCATGAATGCGCAGGTAGAAGTAGGAAAAGAGAAATACGCCGTACACCATGCCGACCGTTGCAAGCGCGGCTACCATGCCCCACCAGACAGGCGCGTGGGAACCCTGCAGAAACACAGGTACGCCGGCCGCCTCTTCAATACCGCTGTAAGCCATGCGTTCGAGGCGCTTCTGCGTGGGCCAGAGCCAGCGTAAGATCGCGTAGCCCCCCACCAGCAGGCCCGCGACGCTCAACAGGTAAACCTTCGCCAGCACGCCCAGAAAGATGATCAGCACGCCGACCGCCGCCATGAACGGCAGGCGGGTCGGCCCCGAGAGGTACTGTATGCCCTGGGGCTTTCCGGTAAGCACATCGGTCACGACCGTCGCTCGCCAGTGTGTGGGGGCTGCGGTCATGGCCGTGCGCACCTTGCGCGTCGCGTCGTCTTCGGTTCGTTGCTCATTCCACGCGGGGTGTCGGCTCGCGACCGCCGGGGGCGAACGAAAGGCATAAATCGGGGGGGGCGACGGCAGCGTCCACTCAAGCGAGTTGCCGTTGTACGGATTCATATCGGTACCGGGCGACCGCCGGAAGCTGCTTGCGAAATTACCCAGAAAGGCCAGAATGCCCAATGCCATGATATATGCCCCGACGGTGGCGATAAGGTTGCCTTCATCGAGTCCCATGCCCGCGGGGTAGGTGTAAACCCGACGCGGCATGCCGTAGAATCCGAGTATGTGCATGGGAAAAAAGGTAACGTTGAAGCCGATGAATGTAAGCCAGAAGCTGAGCTTGCCCAGGCGCTCGTCGAGTACGCGCCCGTTGAGTTTCGGCATCCAGAAATGAAGGCCGGCAAGGATGGGAAAGACCACCCCGCCGATGATGACGTAGTGAAAGTGCGCAACGACGAAAAACGTGTCGTGAACCTGCAGGTCGAAAGGTAGAACGGCCACCATGACGCCGGTGATTCCACCCAGTATGAAGATGAAGAAGAAGCCGAGAATGTAGAGGAACGGGGTGTCGAACCGCGGACGCCTTCCCCACAGGGTGGCTATCCACGCGAAGACCTGAACGCCGCTTGCGATAGCGATGGTCAGGCTGGCCGCGGTGAAAAAGAGCATCGACAATTCGGGCAGGCCGCTTGCAAACATGTGGTGAACCCACAGGCCGAAGCTGACGAAACCCGTCAGCATGACGGCCGAAACCACGAGTGTGTAAGCGGCCAGGGGGCGCCGGGCAAACGCGGGCACGATCATGGAGACGATGCCGGTGGCGGGCAGAAACATGATGTAGACTTCGGGGTGCCCGAAGAACCAGAACAGGTGCTGCCAGAGCAGGCTGCTTCCGCCCCCCTGGGGGTCGAAGAAGCGGGTACCAAGCGAGCGATCGAGCTCGAGCATGAAGGTTGCCGTGAGCAGGGTGGTGAAGGCGAAGATGATCATGATGCCGGTAACCAGCATCGTCCACACGAAAAGAGGCATGCGCTGCAGCCCCATGCCGGGCGCACGCAGCTTCAGAATGGTTACGACGATCTCGATACCGGCGGTAATGCCTGCAATCTCGACAAGCCCCAATGCGAGCAGCCAGTAATCGACGCCGGCATCGGCGTAGCGCGAGCTCGAAAGGGGCGTGTAGGCAAACCAGCCCATGTCGGGCACCATGCCGCTGACAAAGGTGGTGTAGAAGAGAATGCCGCCGAAGAGGTAGCACCAGTAACCGAAGGCGCTCAGCCGCGGAAACGCCATGTCGCGCGAGCCGATCATGAGCGGCACCAGAAACATGGCAAGCCCTTCGAGAAACGGCACGGCGAACAGATACATCATGCTCGAGCCGTGCATGGTAAACAGCTGGTTGTAAACCTCGGGCCCCATGACGTCGTTTTCGGGCCGGGCCAGCTGCAGACGCATCAGCAGGGCCAGCAGGCCGCCGAGCAGAAAGAAGATGAACGCCGTAATGACGAAGCGTCGGCCAAGCGGCTGGTTGTTCACCACATCGAGCACGCCCCAGCCGCGATTCGGGCTTTCCCATGTCTGTTGAAAGGCTTCTTCGGAGTTGCGTTGGGCTGCCATGGCTACTTCAGGCTCTGCAGGTAGTCGACCAGGGCATGCAGGTCGTCGGGTGACAGATAGGTAGGTGGCATGAGGTTGCCGGGCTTGATGGCCTGCGGGTTCGAGAGCCACCCGGTGAGGTTGGCGCGGTTGTTCCTGAGCGTGCCCGCTCCCAACGTGCGTCGGCTTGCCACATGTGTGAGATCGGGGCCGACTTCGCCTTCGGCGGTGGTGTCGCCGGCGGTGTGACATTGCGGGCATCCGGAAGACAGGAAAATCTCCTTTCCCCTCTGCTGCCGGACATTGAGTTCGACGGTCGGCCGGCGTCGTTGTTCGACCCAGTCGTCGAATGCAGCCGAAGAATGGACCACGATTTCCATGGCCATGAGGGCGTGCTGCAATCCGCAGAATTCGGCGCACTGTCCGCGATACACGCCTTCCTGGTCGGCCTTTATCCAGAACACGTTGGTGTGGTCGGGGTTAAGGTCCATCTTGCCGTGCAGCGCGGGCACCCAGAACGAGTGAATGACATCGGCCGACCGCAATTCGAGGCGTACCGGCCGACCTGCCGGTATGTGTATTTCGTTGGCGTCGACTATGTCGAGCGCGGGGTAGCGCACCTCCCACCACCACTGATGACCGACGACCTCGACGGTGAGGTCGGTGTCGGGCGTTCGAAGCGATACGGTCGTGTCCAGGGTGAGTATCAAAAGTACAAAAAGAATGACGCCGGGAATCGCCACGCCGCCCAGAAGAACAAAGGGCAACGTTCCGATGGGCGGACCCTGTCGAGACTCCTGTCGACGCATGATCGCCGTCACGAGCAGCAGCATGACGCCGATGAAGACCAGCGTGCCCAGAATGAACATGAACCACCAGAGCCAGGCGATTGACGCAGCCGCCGGCCCCGCCGGGTGAAGCGCCGACTGAACGGATGCACCGGTGCAACCCGACGTCGCAAGCAGCCCGGCGTACGCGATCAAGCCGCCGGCGGTACCGTTGCCGTGTGCGACCGGCGCCTTCGTCACTGGTTCTCTCCTGCGCCGGCCTGTACGGCGAGCACGAAACCGGCCACCAGTTCGAGTTCCTGGGCGGTCATTCGCTGGCGGTATGCGGGCATGGGCACGTCTTCGGGCGGCTCACCGACGTATTCGCGCAGCTCTTTCAACGACAGGCGCGAGTCGATACGCGCCAGATCGGGCCCCACCTCGCGACCGACGCCGGCAACGGCGTGGCAGCTGTTGCAACCGTATTCCACATAGAGTTCGCGCCCGCGTTCCAACTCGGGGGTAAGCGATACATCGGGCGGCATGGGGGGCACCACGTCGCTGGGCCACCCCGTCCACGGCGATTCGATGCGCCGCTCGGTAAGGAAGAGCAGTAACCCGATGGTCACCACCGCTAAGCCGACGAAGACCGGACGTTTGCGCATGCCCCGGTACGGACCGCGGTCGATGAAAGGCAGCGAGACGAGCACGAACAGACTGACGATGGGCAGCAGCACGATGAGGGCGGGTACGGCAAAACCGGGTACGATGGCCACCATGCCGCTGTACCACCAGTACCACCACTCTTCCCGCGGCATGCTGATCCGGGTCAGGTTTGCGCCGCGCTCGGGCATGGGTGCGCCGAGCATGAGCGTCAGCAAAAGGCCCGCGCCCAATACCACCATGGCGAAGAGGGCCGAGTGGGCCATGGTGGTCGGATAGAAGGTTTCGCCCTTTTCCTCCGACTCGGCCTGGGCATGATAGAGTTCGCGCTGCTCGTCGGGGGTGTAGACCGGCTGCTTTCGCTCGTCGGGCGAGGTCACGCCGTGCAGCATGACCAGGTACAGGTGATAGCCGGCGAGCCCCAGGAGAAGAAGGGGAACGAAAATGACGTGCACGCCGTAAAACCGGGTCAGGGTCAGCGAGCCGAGTTCACGGCCCCCCTGCACCAGCGCGACCAGCCACTCGCCGATGAGAGGCACCTTCGCGAACATGTGCAGCACGACCTTGACGGCATAGACCGCGCGTTCGTCCCAGCGCAGCACGTAGCCGGTGAAGCCCATGGTAAGCACGCCGAAGAAGAGCATGACGCCGATGAGCCAGGTGCCTTCGCGCGGAAATTTGTAGCCGCCGACGAGAATGACCCTGAACATGTGGAAGAAGACCATGACCACCATGAGCCCGGCCGACCAGTAATGCAGGCCGCGTACGAACCAGCCCAGCGCCTGGCGTTCGGTCAGGTAGCGCACGCTTTCGAAGGCGCCGTCGGGGCTGGGCGTATACGTCAGTGACATGAATGCCCCCGTGCCCAGCTGAATCATCAGCAGCATGAACAGGGTGGCGCCGTCGCCGTAGTACCAGGGGGTCTTGGCGACCCGCCTGTCAAGCGCCGCATCGTGAATGGGCCCCAGGCCGAAACGGTCCGTGAGCCACTGACGAATGGACGAAAAGAGTGCCATGTCAGGCCATCGGAGGTATGGAGCTCAGGTCGATTTCGAGAATGCCCTCGCGAAGGCGCCATGCATAGCGGTACAGCGGCACCCGCGGCGGACCGGCAACCGGTGCCCCCTCCTTGTCGAAGATGCCCCCGTGACAGGGACAGAAGAACCAGTCGCTGCCTTCGTCGAAGTGCACCGGGCACCCCAGGTCGGTGCATGAACGCGAGTAGACGATGACGTCTTCTTCGTTCGGGCGCCACACGAAGACACCTTTCTCTGCGGGGGTTTCGGCCCAGTCTTCACGGGGAAGCGCGACCGTTGCCATGCGCAACGAGCCTGGCGGAAACCCATCAAGGGGGCCGACCGGTCGCCAACGCGCCTGCTTTTTCTCGAAAGCCGGGGCCACGCCGAAAATCAGCGCGGGAATACCGACGGCCCCCGCGGTTACCGCTCCCATTCCCTGAACGATAAGCTTCATCAAATCACGCCGTTTCATGCCGACCTGCCGGGTAGATGTCCGGAAAAACCGAGTACTCTCGGTCAAGGCTAGCACTGCGCCCGTAGCCCAACAAGGGGGGGGGGGAGGAAGTACCCTTCCCCTGAAAGAGACCATCATCAGGCAATATCCGACCAAGGTCTGCCCCCGGCCGGCCAGCCGGAGTCCCGCGTCGCCCCGCAGGGCGTATTGCTCCCTCGGCTGCCTTTTGCTATGCTGGTTTACCGATGGGCGTACCCGAAGACAAAGCATTGCTCGATCGTATCGAAGCCGACATTGAGAAACTCAAGGTCGCCTACGATATGTACTTTCAGGGAATGGAAAAACGGCCCCCCCTGGAAGAGCGAAGGCGGCTCGACCGCGAAGTGAACCGGCTCATCGGTTTCCGCTCGCCGAATACGGCCGTCAAGTTCCGGGCCAATACCGTCGTGCAGCGCATGGTTACCTACAGGCACTTGTGGGACCGCATCATGCAGCAGATTGAAGACGGCAGGTTCAAGCGCGACATCTTCAAGGCCAACCTCAAACATCAGCGTCCGCCGGCGCCGCGCGGCACACGAGATGAAATCATCGAAGACGCCGAGTTGGTCGAAGACGCGCCGCAGCGTCAGTGGGGCGGGGTTTTCGATGCCTACGTCAAAGCCCGCCAGTCGACCCAGGAAGGTACGGGCGGTCTGTCGTACGATAAGATGGCTGCCGTGCTCGAGAAGCAGGCAGCCCAACTGCGCGCCAAGTACAATGCCCGCGACGTCGAGTTCAAGGTCGTCGTCGAAGGCGGCAAGACCAAGCTTAAAGCCGTACCGAAGAAGTGACGGACGGTGCCCCCGTCCGGAGGGGGGCACGTGCAGACCGGTTTCCCGTCGATGGAGAGAGGGTGAGAGCCTGCGAGGGGGAGACGTGTGCAGCTTCCCCGGGTCGGATAGTCCGACAGTCGGACAGTCATTGATGCATCGGCAGCACACGTAACACGACAATTAACCGGGCGTTTGGCGGCAGAGCGGCCGCTATGCTACTGTAAAGGGAATTCTCATGTGCAGGCTGGTGCGAATCATCGGGCTGATGCTCGCCGTGTGGCTGGTCGTACCCGCCGCTTTCGCGGGGGCCGACGAAGCCGAAGACGTCCGGAATCGGGCCGACGAGCTGTATTCACGGCTCATCGGCAAGAACGTGCGGCACTATCGCGTGCGCGACGATCTGCAGCCTTTCTTTTCCGATCCGGAAGCCCTTTCCAACTGGCTCATTCGTCTGGCCCGCGACTTCGAAAGCGCGAGCATTCGCGATTACCAGCCCGAAGAGCACGAGGTCGAAGTCGTCGATGTCGATGCGACCTACGGGGTTGCCGAGGTCAAGGTGCGCCTGAAAGGCGACTGGTTTCTCTGGTTCAATCGTTCCTTCGAGCGAACCGACCAGTGGAAGCTGATTGACGAGCGGTGGATTGTCGACGTGCCTCCGCTGCGGAACCTGGACTTCAAATGAGCGCCACCGAGCTTCGCCGGCATCTGACCGAACACCTCGAGCGCCTGAGCGTCGTCGTCGACCGGGTGCGGCTCGACGAAATGAGCTGGGGCGGCGGTCTTTGCACGGTAAAGGGCAAGCGCATCGTTTACCTGGACAGGACCAACACGGTCGAACAGGACATCGAGCTGCTTACCGATGCTCTTCTGCGCCTGAGTGACGAAAACACGTTCATGGTTCCCCTGGTGCGTGACTGGCTCGACAGTCGCAGGCCCGGGTAACCGCGAAGGAGTCAATGATGCGTTTCCTGGGTATTGTGCTGGGTCTTCTCATTGCCGCCCCCGCGGCCGCGGCCCCGAGCGGCAAGGATATCATCGACAAGGTTGCCGACCAGGCCGCGCCGACCAACGCGGTGGTCGAGATTGAAATGAACCTGACCGGCAACCACTCGGGTACGCGGCGCCTCATTTCCTACGTGCGCCGAAAAGACGAGCGCACGAGCACCGTCATCAAGTTCCAGGAGCCGGCCGATTACCGCGGCGCCGGTATTCTTGCCGTCGAGGGCAAGGATGGCGACGTCGACCGCTACATTCGTCTGAACGGTCAGAACCGCGTACGCCGCTTGCCCTCGGGTTCGCAATCGGGTTCCTTCCTGAACACCGACTTTTCGTACGAAGACTTCGACGGTCGTCGTGACGAAGAGGGTACGAAGCACAACCTGCTTCGCGAAGAAAAGGTCGACGGCGTCGACACCTGGGTGGTCGAAAGCATTCCGGGCAAGAAAAGCGGCAGCTCGTACAAGAAAGTCGTTCAGTGGATTCGCAAGGACAATTACACCCCCGTTCGCATCGACTTCTTCAAGGACGACGACAAGCCGCTCAAGCGTCTGACCGTACTCGAGCTCAAGCAGATCGACGGGTACTGGATCAGCACGAAGAGCCGCATGAGCACGCTTGAGAAGGGCACGAATACCGAGCTCTCGGTGGTCAAGACCGATTTCAAGAGCGAGATTCCCGACCGCACGTTCGAACGCCGCTTCCTCATGGAGTAGGTCATTTCCCGCATAGCTTCATTGTTTCTCGCCGCGGCTCTGCTGGTACCTGCCGGCAGAGCCGTTGCCGACTCGACCTTCGGCGGGGTCGTATACAGCCGTCTGAACCTTGACCTGCAGCAGGACGATCCCTGGGAGGATCACCTGGAGTGGCGCAACAAGCTGTTCGTGCGCCTGCAATCCGACGTAGGCGACGACACGCAGGCCGTGTTTTCGACGTTGCTCGAGCACAACACCCTGACCAGCCAGGAAACCGTCGCCGACTACCGCCTGGGCCTGTGGGAAGGCTATGTTCGCTTCCGCTGGGACGATTTCGAACTCTTTGCCGGTAAGCAGATTGCCGATTGGGGCATGTCCGACGCCAGCGTGGTCGACGTGCTTAACCCCCGAGACCTGACCGAGTTCGTCAAGGTCGAAGAAGAGTTCGCCAAGCTTCCGGTGCTCATGCTGCGCGGCGTGTACATTACCGGCGACGAGCAGTTCGAGCTGGCCTATGTTCCCTTCTATGTGCCGTCTGAGCTTTCGCTGTACGGCTCCGATTGGTCGCTGGTCAAGCGCGGCGCGCTGGCCGACATTCAGGAAGGCGATCTCGACGCCGACGCCTTCGCCCGTCAGGGCATTCAGCCGGGCTATGAAGAATACCCGCCGTACAACGCGGTCAACGGCATGGTGGCGGCGCGCTGGCTGCACCTCGGCTATGATTTCGACTACCAGATTACGGTGATGAACGGTTGGGAGCTGCTTCCCCTGTTCAAGTTCGAGCCCGACTTCCTGACCTACGTCAACAGCCAGGAGGGTAGCGCGCGCGAAACCCTCGAGAGCCTGCAGCCGCAGGAAATCGCCGCCTATGCCCCGCTGTACCGGTCGCGCCCGATTCGTCAGACGCAGGTCGGGGGCGGTTTCGCCGGTATACTGGGTGATTCCACCGTACGCGGCGAGGTTTCGGTCGTGCACCCCCAGGAGCTCTACACCAGCCGTTTCGAACTGACCGAGCACACCATTGCCATGGGCACGTTCGGCATCGATCGCTTTCTGCCGGGCAATATTTACGCCAACGTCAATTACCTGGGGGCGTGGGTCGGACAGTATCCGGACGAGGGGCTGTACCTCATTGACCGGTACAACCACTTTCTGCTGGGCGTGCTGCGCGGCAGTTATCTGGGCGAGACGCTGGCGCCTGAAATACGGGCGATCGTGAGCCTGAGCGATTTCGGGTGGTTCGTGAATCCGAAGATTCCCTACAAGCTGACCGACAACCTGCAGATGACCCTGGGCGCCTACATCATCAAGGGCGGAGAAGACACCATCTTCGGCCAGTTCCAGGACAACAGCTACACCTACCTGCAGGCCAAGTACTCGTTCTGACGCTTCGCTTCCCTTGCGGGGAAGGGGCGCGTTTTCGACGGCGCGGGCGGGTACAATTCTCTTGCTTTTTCGGGGCTTGACATCGCCGGCTGGTCTTACTATGGTATTACCAGATGGAGGAACGTCATGGGAAAGATCACGGTCAAGGGGCAGGTTACCATTCCGCAGGGAATACGCGAGCGGTACGGAATGATCGCCGACAGCGAGGTCGAGTTCGTCGAAGACGCCGGTCGCGTGTACCTTGTACCCAGTGAACCGAAGCGCCCCTCTGCCGATCGCTTCCGCAAGGTGCGCGGTACGGCAACCGTTCGCATGGGCACCGACGAGATCATGGCGTTGCTGCGATCGGGCGAATGAACGGAACGCTTGTCGACACCAACATTCTGATTGACCTGTTTCAGGATGATGCCCGGTGGGCCGACTGGTCGGAAGAAGCGCTGCGTCGCTGCAGCGAGCAGGGTCCCCTCTTCATCAACCCCATCGTATACGCCGAGGCTTCGGTCTCGTTTCTGCGCATCGAAGAACTCGAAGAGGCGCTCGATATCATGGAGCTGGAGGTTCTTCCCCTTCCCCGTGAAGCGCTTTTCCTGGCCGGCAAGGCCTTTCTGGCCTACCGCCGTCGCGGCGGTGCGAAGACTGCCGTGCTGGCCGATCATCTCATCGGCGCGCATGCCGCCGTGCAGCGTCTGCAGCTGTTGACCCGCGACCGACGGGGATACGGCGAGATGTTTCCCACGGTCAGGGTGGCGGCCTACGGCTGACTCCATCCCCCCGGTCTTACGTACTACCGTACCCTTCCTCTTCACAAGAGGAAGGGTGGTA
>JAWLBW010000025.1:0-24960 GCA_041687475.1 bacterium | reverse complement strand
GCCGATGCGGCGGCGTGCTCGAGATTGACCTTGCGGTGCACCATGTCGGCCAGCGCCAGAAACATGGTCTGCGCGGCAATACCCCCGAGGCCGTTGCTGATGGCGAGTTCGGCCCTGCCGTCGAGGGCGGCCGTGATGGAGGTAACCGAGCCCGACAACGAGGTGGTTGCGCCGAGAAACACCCCGCCCATGAAGGCTTCGCCCAATCGGGTACGATCGGCCAGGGTATCCGTCAGGTAAACGAGACGGGTACCGGCGATGAAGATAACGACCCCGGCAAGGCCGAAGATGATGATCGCCGTCTCAAGCGACCAGGCAGCGGGTGACAACATGGACCTCGGTGCGGCACGGACCTAGTGTCCTGTTCGGCTAATTCGCATAGATTCGGACACCGATGCATACGAACCAACCGCACGGGCCACTAGCGCCCATTGTAGGCCACCCGCAGAAAACCGGAACCCATGCAGCGATGAAAGCTCGAAAAAAAAGAGAGCCGGCACCCACCGGCTCTCTCCCACCACACCACGGAGGAAAAAGGAAAGTTCAGGCCATGGCGCCTGCTGCCGCGGCCGCTTTCTGAACGGTGATCGCGTGCACGCCGTGGGGCCCTTCGGCAACCTCGAAGGTCACGGGTTCGCCTTCGCGCAGCGTACGGAACCCATCCTGCTGTATGGCACTGTAGTGAACGAAGATGTCGCGGGCATTGTCGCGCGCGATGAAACCGAAGCCTTTCTTTTCGTCAAACCAGCGAACCTTTCCATTAGTCATAAAACTTCTCCTGTCGAAGGGCAGCCTTCTCTCAGCAGGCCGCTCACTGACCGGAGCTAGATATAACATGCCTGAAATCGACATGTCAACGATAAAGTTTAAACTGAAGACAACTACCAACGGAGGGATGTCTTGATGAAATGGAAAGCGAGGAAAGGTTCAGTCGTCGAGGGCGAAAAGTTTCCGCAGCGATACGGCCTTCACCCCGTATTCCCGAAACAGCGCGGGGGCGGCTTCTAGAACGTCCATGGTGGCGCGGTGGGGGTGGCCGATGGCCAGGGCAAAACCATTCCGACGGGCGTAGGCAAGCGCCTCGCGCAGGCTTGCTTCGACCGCCTCGTGCGTAGGCTTTTCGTCGAGAAAGTGGGTTCGTCCGAGCGACGGCACGCCATGTTCGATCATGGTGGCATGGGCGTGCGAGCCGGCCACGGTGCGGCTGTCGACGAAGAAGGCTCGCCTGCCCTGCAAGGTACCGGCAAGCCAGGCAACCGAGGCGGGGTCCGAGGTAAAGCGCGACCCCATGTGATTGTTGAGGCCGACCAACCCCGGCATGTGCCCCCAATTGCCCTCGAACAGACGCGCCTTGGTCTCGGTGGGCATGGTCACGAACAGGGCGCCCGGCCCCGGATCGTTTCCGGGAAAGCCGAGCGGTTCGAGCGGAAGGTGAAGAATCGGGTCACCCCCGTTGGCGCGAATGGCCTCGACGGCCCGTTTCGCAAGCGGGGTATGCGGCAGAATGGCGCCGTTTACCGGATAACCGAGCGCCTTGAGTCGCCGCAGCGACCACGACGCATTCCCCAGATCGTCAATGAGTATGACGATGCCGCTTTCCTTCCCCACTGAAAGGCGCGCCGTTTTTCCCCCCAGGGTAATCTCGTGGGGACGATCGCGGCGCCCTGTGGCATGGCGCCATTCGTTGTAGTGGTAGCGGCTCGGAAAGTGCCACCCTTCGGCATCATGGCGGGCAAAAAAGGCGAGCGCGGCTTCCCGGGGATCGGGGGCGGCCGCGGGCGTCGTCTCGGCGGGCACGGCCGGCCGGGTTACGGGCGCTTGCGCACGTGCGGGTGCGGTAACCGGGTTCGCCGCCGGGGCTTCGACCGATGCGGCATCCGATGGCTCCCTGGCGCCCTTGCTGCAAGCCGTCGCGGCAAGCAGAAGCAGCACGCAAGCCGTCGCCGCCCGCAGGGTGCGACGTGAACGGAAGAACCGCAGGCTCACTTCACCGACTTCTGTTGCTGGGTCTGTATCAGCTTGAGGCCGCGCAGCAGGTCGGCTGCCCGCGACAGCTGGTAATCTTCAAATTCGCCCGAAACGGCGGGCCCGGCCGGCGGCGCTGCTTCGGTATCGGTCTCTTCCGTGTCGGCTTCTTCGCCCTCGGCCTCGCCGTTTTCGAAGTGATGTTCGAGGTCTTTCTCGCGCAGAACCATATGATTCGTCGGCGAGTCGGTCACGACCGCCTGCGGCACGATAATGTCGGGCTCGATGCCGGTGGCCTGTATCGAACGGCCCGCCGGCGTGAAATACTTGGCCGTCGTAAGCCGCAGGGCCGAACCGTCGCGCAGGGGCACGATGGTCTGCACGCTGCCCTTGCCGAAGGTTGTCGTGCCCATGATCATCGCACGCTGGTGGTCCTGCAGCGCGCCGGCCACGATCTCGCTGGCGCTGGCCGAACCGCCGTTCACCAACACCACAATCGGGTACTGGCGTTTCCGGGCTTCGCGACGGGCACGGAATTCCTGGCGCGAATTGGGCAGGCGGCCTTCGGTGTAAACAATGAGACCTTCGTCGATGAACTCGTCGGTCACCAGAATGGCCTGATCGAGCAAGCCGCCGGGGTTGTTGCGCAGATCGAGCACCAGACCGGCAAGGGGCTTCTTTTCGAGTTCCGTCAGGGCGCGGCGCAAATCGTCGACGGTCTTTTCCTGGAATTGGGTCAGCCTGACGTGTCCGATGTCGCCGCTCAGTCGGCTCGACTTGACGCTCTTGATGCGAATGACCTCGCGTTCGAGCGTGAAGTCGCGGGGGCCGTTCCACCCGTCGCGCAGCACCGAAATGGTCACTTCGCTGCCGGCTGGGCCGCGCATGTGCTTGACCGCGTCCATCAGGCTCATTTCCTGGGTCGACTTGTCGTCGATGGCGAGAATTCTGTCTTCGGCCTGAATACCGGCCCGGCTCGCCGGCGTGTCTTCAATCGGAGAGACGACGAGAAGCGTCCCGTCGCGAAGGCTGACCTCGATGCCCAGGCCGCCGAAGGCGCCGGTCGTATCGACCTGCATTTCCTTGTAGCCGTCGGGGTCGAGAAAGGAAGAGTGCGGGTCGAGCGTGCTCATCATGCCGTCGATGGCGCCGTAAATGAGCTCGTCGACATCGACTTCGTCGACGTAGGAATTCTGCACGGTCGAAAGCACGTCGCTGAACAGGTCCAGCTTTTCGTAGGCATTGCTCGCCGTAGAAGCGATACGCGAACCGAGCAGCATGCCGGCAAGCGTGCCAAAGAGAACGAACCCAGCCATGAGCAGACGCCGGATGCGACCGCGGGTTTCAACCGTCATGAAGCCTCCCCCCGTTGGAACCGATGAATAACAGTCAATGGTATCTCACTTGCCCCCCGGCTTCAACGAAGCGAGGGGGTTACCGGCTGTCGGCGGCGAAAAAGGCGGCCGGATCAGCCGCCGCCCCCTTGCGCCGTACCTGGAAATATAGGCCCGGTTCATGCAGGGTGCCACTGGTTCCCGCGGTGCCCACGGCCTGGCCGCCCTCGACCGCGGCACCGGCTTGCACGTCAATGGTGTCGAGGTGGGCGTAAAGGGTGCTGAGCTCGTCGCCGTGGTCGATGATGACCAGGTTGCCGAACCCCTGAAACCAGTCTGCAAAGGTAACGGTGCCCGCGCCGGCCGCGCTCACCGGCTCGCCCGCGGGCGCCCGGAAACGCCAGCCCTCGCTGGGCAGAAGATTGCCCGCAAGCGGGTCGGGCGCCCCGAACCGTGCCACGAGGCTGCCCGCCACCGGCATGAGAAAGGTCTGTCGCGTCGCCCCCTTCCTGCGAACGGGCTCGAGCTCACGGACCATCACGCCAAGCTCGGCTGCCGAGTCGCGCAGCGAAGCCACCCAGGCTTCACGCTCCTTGACCTCGGAAAGCAGCCGCTCCGACTGCTCGCTGCGTAGCTGCTCGAGAACGACCAGTCGCTCGATTTCTTCTCGCCCCCTGCGCTCGAGATCGTTGAGCAGCAGGCCCTGGGCTTCGTACCGCTCGCGCAACGAATCGAGTTCGCGACGGCGGTCGCGCAAATCTTCAAAAAGACGGCGGTCTTGCCGGGCCAGCGATTGCAGCGCGTGAAAACGGTACACGAAGTCGGCGGGTCCGCCCGAAGTAAGCAGCAGTTCGAGGGCGCCTGCCTCGCTGCTGCGCGCCAGCATGACAAGGCGCTGGGCTGCCCGCTCGCGCTGCTTCTCCCACCCGGCGGCCAGCTCGATCTCCTGTTCGCGCAGCAGCCTGCGCTCGGTTTCGAGGGTAACCCGCGCCGCGCCCAGCTCGTCGAGGCGCGCCAACGCGGCCGCTTTCTCTTCGGCCAGGCCCTTGAGGGTCTCGCCCAGCGTGCCGAACTCCTGTTTCGCTTCAAGCAGGGCGCGCTCTTCGCGCAGCAGCCGCTCGCGCATACCCTGGGTGTCGTCAAGGCTGCCGAGCAACCATAACCCCAGCAGCAACGCCTTCATGATGCGGCCCGCCGCCCCAGCCCGAACCAGGCGCCGCTCAGACCCACGAAGACGCCGATGCCCAGCAAGAGCGCCAGTTCGCCGGGCGTAAAGAAGACAAGCCGGTGCACCGGTATGGGCCAGGCCGTGGTGGGCAGCCGCTCGAGCAGGAGAAAGCCGAGCCCCATTCCCCCCAGGCCCAGGGCCAGACCGCTGGCCCCCAGCGTCGCGCCGGCCAGCAGGTACGGGGTGCGAATGAACGTCTCCGAAGCGCCGACCAACCGCTGAATCTCGGTCTCGGCACGATGGCTGGCCGCCACCAATCGTATGCTCAGCCCCGCGATACCCACCGCGGCGGCCAGCAGCATGAGAATCAGCGCCGTGCCGAAGCGGTCGACAATGCGCATCAACGCCCTGAACCGCTCGCTCCACTGCGTGGCGTCGTCGACCTCTTCAACCCCGGGCCAGCGCCTGACCTCGGCCAGCACCGGCTCTTCGGGGGGCGCTTGAAAAAGCAGCTCCAACATGGGGGGAAGCGGGTTCTCGCCGAACCCCGCGAGCAGATCGTCGGCCCCCAGCGCCGCCTCGACCCGACGCAACCCCTCTTCGGGGCTGACCAGCCGAACCGATGTCGCGATACGAGCCGCCCGTTCGGTCACGAAGTCGACCTCGGACCGGCTCAGGCCCTTTTCCAGAACGACGGTTACCGGAACCGACGACGCCCACAGCCGGGTGGTCAACGAAAGATTGCGATGCGCGAGAAAAAAGCCCCCGCAGAGGCCGAAGGCGATGGCCGACGTACAGGCGCCCATGAAATAGGTTCGCCAGCTTGCCCGCACATTGCGCCAGAAATTGAGAAAGGCATAGCGAATCATACCACCGCCCCCCGCACGAGGCGGCCGCGCTCGAGATGCATGACGCGGCGGCCATAGCGCTCGACCAGCGAATGGTCGTGGGTGGCGACGACAACGGTAACCCCGCGGGCGTGGGCATCGTCGAACAAGCGCAGGGTCTCGACGGCAAGCGCGGGGTCAAGGTTACCGGTGGGCTCGTCGGCAAGCAGCAGCGCCGGGTCGGCCGCAAGCGCCCGCGCAATGGCCACGCGCTGCTGCTCGCCGCCCGAGAGGCGCTCGGGCAAGGCGCGCGCCTTATGGTCGAGCCCGACCCACGAAAGCAGCTCGCTAACCCGGCGCTTGACTTCGCGCGGTCGTGCCGCCCGCGCCTCGAGCGGGAACGCCACGTTCTCGGCAATCGTGCGGGTCGGCAGCAGTTTGTAGTCCTGAAAGACAAAGCCGATCGAACGGCGGAAGCGCAGATACTGCCGGGCATCGAGTTCGGCCACCGAGCGACCGTTGATGAGCATCTGGCCCCGGCTGATCGGCTCGAGGCCGGCCAGCAGGCGTAGAAAGGTGCTCTTGCCGGCCCCGCTCGGACCGGTCAGAAAAGAAAAATCACCCTTCTCTATCGTGCAGTTGATGTCTTCGAGCGCAACTTCGTGACCGTAGGCTTTGCTGACATGGTACAGCTCGATCATCGTGCGCTTGCGGTGCGGCGGGCGAACCCCTCGACGGTACGACGGGCGCTATTCGCCGTCTTCCTGGCTGAGGTAGTTGAGAATGACTTCGTCGAGGCTGATGTCGGCATCCATGGCCTCGGCTGGCGCGGCCACGGCCTCGGCGGCGGCAGACGCCTCACGCTCTTCGGGCGGATCGTAAACCCCGCGTTTGAGTTCACGCAGCATCGACTTATGCTGCTCTTCCATGATCTCGCGCACCACTTCTTCGAGATGCTCCGAGTTCAGAATATCGGCATAGGAGGTCTTCTTGGTCGAAAGAATGTTACCGCCGACAAAGAGATGCGTGATGATATGGGGATTTTTCACACCAGAGTCTTCCGTCTGGATGTGATACATGCGCCCTTTGTGCATCACGTTATGGTTGAAACCGGGGACCATACTCGCTGAAGAAGCCTCGCTATTTCAAGCGGTTAGAACCTATCTTTAATACCACAGAACACACGGCTGCCGCAAGTCGCGTTTGCGCCGACCAGGTCGGCCGCCGAAGAGTTACCCCTTCGGCGCGCCGGCCCGGACCCGCGTCAGGAGCCGCTGACAAGCGCCTGCGCGGCGGCTGCGACGCCCTCGGCGTCGATACCGTGCTTACGGTACAATTCGTTTGCCGTGTAGGCACTCTGCCCGAATTCGCCCTTCACACCGAGCAGTTTCAGACGGAACGCGACGCCGGCATCGGCCAGTGCCGCGCTCAACATGGCGCCGGCGCCGCCGATGGCCTGATGATCTTCGACGGTAACCAGGCGACCGCCGCAACGGGCCAGCGCCTCGGCGTGGGCGGCAACGTCGGGCCGGTTCGGAACGGCATTGTTGAGCACGATGGCGCCGATGCCCTTCTCGGCCAGCTTAGCGGCCGCCTCGATGGCGTGCACCACCATGCTGCCGTTGGCGCTGATGACGACGCTGTTATCCTTGCCGGCCGTGGTATCGGCAACGGCCATGGCCTTGCCCCAGGCGTACTCGACGCCCTCGGGACGCAGGGTCGAGGGAAAATTCTCGCGGCCGCAGAAGAACAGCACCGTCTCGGGCGTACGGCCTTCGGCGCGTTCACGGGCGAAGGTGTCGATGGCCTGGCCCATGGCCCATTCGGCTTCCTCGGCCGAGGCCGGGCAATACTGCACGACATGGGGAATGGCGCCGCTCATGGCCAGATACATCAGGGCCTGGTGCGACGCACCGTCGGCGGCATCCTGGAAGCCGGTGTGGCTGAATACGGCCATCATCGGGCTCTGGCTCAGGTTGGCCATGCAGAACGGCAGCGCGCCCTTGGTCACGCCGAACTGCGCGAACGTGTCGACGACCGGAATGTAGCCCTGCTTCGAGAAGCCCGCGCCCACCGACACCATGTTGGCCTCGGCAATGCCCACGTCGTACGACAGGTGGGGATATTTGGCGTGGAACGGGGCGACGCCCGTCGATCCCTGCAGATCGGCGCTCACGCTCACGACCGGCAGGCCCTTGCCGGCCGCCGCAATCATGGCGCGGGCGAAACCGGCCTGAATCTTTTCCTTCTTGACCGCGGGTTTGGCTGCCGCGTCGGCTGCCTTGGCCTGGGCTTTCGCCTGCTTCTCGCTCCACATCTTTTCGATGTCGGCCAGCCAGCCTTCGAAGACCTCGGGCAGCGGGCCGCCGTTGATCTCTTCGACAAAGGCGCGCAGCTGGTCGCCCTTCGACAGGGGGAAACCGTGACCGCCGCTTGCGCTCTTCATGGCCGAATCGACGCCGTAGCCCTTGATGGTACGCACCCAGACGGCAATCGGCTTCGCGGGGTCGGTCTTGACGTCGGTCACGGCCTTCTCGATGGCCGAGTACACGGCTTGCAGGTCGTGACCCTCTTCGACACGCACCACGTTCCAGCCCTGGGCTTCCATGGACTCGAAGGTGGGCTGCATGCTGAAGCTGTCGGAGCTGATGCGACCCGAAAGCTTGGTGTTGTTGTCGGAAATCACGAGTACGAAAGGCGCGACGAGATCGCGGGCGGCCAGGCCCGGAATCGCGGCCACGGCCTCGCGGGCCTCGCCTTCCATCATGCCGCCGTCGGAAATGGCGCAGATGGTGACCCGGTTCTTGCGCTGCAGGCGATCGGCCATGGCCAGGCCCTGCGCGATGGGAATCGAAGAGCCCAGGGGCCCGTTCGAAACCATAACCCCTTCGGGAAAGAGGTGGCTCTCGCCGTGACCGGTAAGCTTGCTCTGAATCGACCGGAAGCCGCGCAGGTCTTCCAACGTTACCCCGGCAAAACCGTAATTTGCCTTGAGGGCGTAAATGCCGTTTTCGGTGTGTCCGGCATCGTTGGCGAAATTGTAGGCTTCGCGCCAATCGGGTTCGGCGTACATGAGCCCGTGAATGCTCGACATGATCTCGGCGAAGGCGGCCGGACCGCCCCAGTGCGCCGCGGCGCCGCCGATGACGGCGTGCATGTTCATCATGGCCACCATCAGTCGGGTGGCGGTCGGCGAGGCGACTTCGAGCGTCGAACCGTCGGCGCGCTTCACGGTGGCTGCAAAACGCGGCTTGCCGGGGGTGCCGGCGAGCGGGTTCGCCACCTTCAGAGCTTCGCAGAAACGGTTTTCAGAGCTTACTTCCATTACGTTCGATACGTCAGAACCCATTCGTAAATCCTTGCTGGGGCCAGATGGTATTTCTTTATTTTGGCGGAAATCGACGGCAGACGCCAAGCGAGCTTGCCCGCCTGCTCAGCGTAGCGATACCACGTCCCTGCCGAGAAGCTTCTTGATTTCCTGAATGAAGTGTTCGTTGGGCGTCACGCCGTACTCACCCGGCAACTCGACAACCGTCTCGCTGCGGTGCGGAATGACCAGGTGCAGCACCGTGCGCTTGGGCCCCGGGTGCCGGCGGAAGGCGTTCTTGAGGTGAAACAGCATTTCTTCGTCGAGTTCGTCGGCCTGCAGGGCCACGTGTACGCTGTCGGCATAGCGCGACTCGACTTCGTCCATGCGGCAGGCATCCTTAAGAATGAGCTGCACACGGGCTTCGGCCATCATGTCGTCGGCGCCCACGTCGTCGCCTTCGTCACGCTCGACGTCGCCGATGATGAAAAACGGCGTGTCTTCGGCCGCGAGTATCTCGGCCACCTTCTCGTAGGTGTTGGGGAAAATGACCGTGTCGATACTGCCCGTCTGATCTTCGAAGGTCGCAAAGGCCATGCGCGAGCCCTTGGCGGTAATTTTCTCGCGCAGCGACCGTACCACCACGCCCAGCCGCACCTCGCTCTTCGTCGGGCGCTCGGGAATGACCTGGCAGTTCGTGGTGGCGTAGCGCTTGAGTGTGGCCCTGTACTTGTTCAGCGGGTGACTCGACATGTAGAAGCCGAGCGCTTCCTTTTCGAACTTGAGCATTTCGGCTTCGGTCCACGGCTCGACCTGGGGATACGTGGGCCCCGTCGCCGGGCTCGCTTCGGTCAGGGCGCCGAACATGTTGAACTGACCGGCCTCGGCGTCCTTGCGGGCGCGCGACGACTGCTCGAGGGCGCCGTCGATGGCCGCGAAAATCTGCGAACGCTGCGGGCCGTCGGGGCCCAGGTCGAGGGCGCCCGATTTAACGAGACTTTCGAGCGCCTTGCGGTTGACCTTGCGGCCGTCGGCGCGCTCGCACAGTTCGAACAGGTCCTTGAACGGCCCGTCGTTACGGGCTTCGAGAATGGCGTCGATGGCGCCGTCGCCCAGCCCCTTGATACCCGAGAGACCGAAGCGAATGGCGTTTTCCTCGGTGCTGAACTTGAGCACGCTGTTGTTGGCGCTCGGCGGCAGAATGGGAATGCCCATGTCGCGGCATTCGGTGGTGTAGGCCACGATCTTGTCGGTATTGTTGACTTCGTAGCTGAGCACCGCCGCCATGAATTCCTTCGGGTAGTGGGCCTTGAGCCAGGCGGTATGATAGCTGACCAGGGCGTAGGCCGCCGAGTGCGACTTGTTGAAACCGTATTCGGCGAACTTGGCCATGAGGTCGAAGATCTCGCCGGCCACCTTGAGGTCGTGGCCCTGCTTCTGCGCGCCCTCGAGAAAGGTTTCACGCTCGATGGCCATTTGCTCGGCCACCTTCTTACCCATGGCCCGACGCAGCAGATCGGCCTGACCGAGACTGTAGCCGGCCAGGGCACGCGAAATCTGCATGACCTGTTCCTGGTACAGAATGACGCCGTAGGTTTCCTTCAGAATGGGCTCGAGCTCGGGTACCTGGTAGGTAACCGGCAGCTTGCCGTGCTTACGCTGAATGAATTCGTCGACCATGCCGCCCTGAATCGGGCCCGGTCGATAGAGGGCCAGAATAGCGACGATATCTTCAAAGACATCGGGCTTCATCTTGCGCAGAATGTCGCGCATGCCCGGCGATTCGAGCTGGAACACGGCCGCCGTTTTACCCGACTGCAAGAGCTCGAAGGTCTTGCGGTCTTTCATGTCGATCTTTTCGAGATCGACCTTGACGTCGTAGTTCTTCTCGACGAGTTCGAGGCAGTAGCGAATGATCGAGAGCGTCTTCAGACCGAGAAAGTCGAACTTGATGAGGCCGATCTTTTCGACGCTTTTCATTTCGAAGGCGGTCGTAATGTCGCCCTTCGAGTGCCGGTACAGCGGCAGGTATTCGTCGAGCGGCTTGTCGGCAATGACGACGCCCGCGGCGTGAATGCCGGCGTGACGCGCGAGCCCTTCGAGCGACACGGCGTACTGCAGCAGCTGTTTGACCTGCGGGTCCTGCCTGCCCCATTCGTCGAAGCGCGAGTCTTGCTCCATCGCCTTGGGAATGGTCATTTTCAGGTCGGGCGGCACCATCTTGGCCAGCTTGTCGACGTCGCGCAGCGGAATGCCCATGGCCCGACCCACGTCGCGAATGACGGCCTTCGACTTCATCTGCCCGAAGGTGATGATCTGGGTCACGTTCTTCTCGCCGCCGTACTTTTCGGTCACATACTTGATGACTTCGTCGCGACGGTCCTGGCAGAAGTCGACGTCGATATCGGGCATCGACACGCGTTCGGGATTCAGAAAGCGCTCGAACAGCAGGTTGTAGCGAATGGGGTCGATGTCGGTAATGAACATCGAAAAGGCCACCAGGCTGCCGGCGGCGCTGCCGCGGCCCGGCCCTACCGGAATGCCCTGATTCTTCGCCCAGACGATGAAGTCCGACACGATGAGGAAGTAGCCCGCAAACTGCATACTGCGAATAATGGCGATTTCCTCGTCGAAGCGCTTCTGGTACTCTTCTTCGAGCTCGTCGCTCCAATGTTCGTAGTTCTCGCGCATGAAGACGAGACGCTTTTCGAGCCCTTCCCTGGCCTGCCGTTCCATCTCATCGTCGAGAGAAACGCCCTCGGGCACTTCGTATTTGGGAAAAACGTGTTTGGTCTGGAATTTGAAATTGCAGCGGGCGGCGACTTCCAGCGTGTTGTCGCAGGCTTCGGGGTACTCGGCAAAGTCGGCACGCATTTCTTCGGCCGTCTTGTAGTACAGGTCTTCGGTGTCGAAGCGATAACGCTTGGTGTCGGTCACGTTGGCGCCGGTCTGAATGCACAGCAGCACGTCGTGCGCCTTGGCGTCGGGCTTTTCCAGGTAATGGCAGTCGCCGGTGGCGATGAGGGGAATGTTGTATTCCTTCGACCATTGCACCAGCTGGCGGTTGACCTTGTCCTGCAGCGGAATTCCGTTCTTCTGAATCTCGAGGTAGAAGCGGCCGTCGTCGAAGATATCGAGGTATTCGGCCAGCTTTTCCTTGGCCAGGTCGAGGCGGTCCTTGCCGATGAGGTTTGGTATTTCGCCGGCCAGGCAGGCGCTCGTTGCAATCAGGCCCTGGTTGTACTTGCGCAGCAGTTCCTTGTCGATGCGCGGCCGGTAGTAGAAGCCTTCGATGTTGGCGTAGGAAATGAGCTTGCAGAGGTTCTTGTAGCCCCACTCGTCCATGGCGAGCAGCACGATGTGGTAGGCCTTTTCGAAGCCCTCGATGACCTTTTTATCGTGTCGGCTCTCGGGCGCCAGGTAAGCTTCGCAACCCACGATGCCGTTCAGTCCGAACTTCTTCGCCTCGCCGACCAGTTCGACCGCGCCGAACAGGTTACCGTGGTCGGTCATGGCCACGCCCGGCAGCCCGAAGTCGGCTGTACGCTTCATGAGCGCCGGAATCTTGATGGCGCCGTCGAGAAGCGAATACGACGTATGCAGGTGCAGATGCACGAAGCCCTTGTCTGAACCCATGCCCGAAGCCCTCGCAGAAATGGAATTGGCTGAGAAAAAGTGAAAGCGTAGGTATCGTAACAACCACGCCCGACCCATTCAAGGCGATTGCCGGTAGTGAAGCGGTTACAGTAGCTTACGGCTCACAACGCGAATTGCATGGCTATTTCGTGAAGACCGGGTGGGCGGTCGTGATACGTGACACGTGATACGTAAGACCTGTCTGCCGCGACGCACGGTTTCTTTTCACTGACATTCGGTCGGAGACGGGTGGCCTGTGGCTGGTGGCCGGTCACTTACATCACGCGAGATTCCTTCATCATCGCCCCGGGCGACGCACGGTTGGCGAAGCAGCCGGACGGCTGCGATCCCCCGTGCAGCACGCCTCTTCCTTTGCGATCCGGGCTCTGCGATCTGCGATCGACGCTATTCAGGTCAGCACGACAAAAGTACCTTCCCGATATTCTTCCTGTCCTGTATGTACTGGTGCGCGGCGCCGGCTTCCGCGAGGGGGAAGACGCGGTCGACGCAGGGGCGTATCTTCCCTTCCCCATACCAGCGCAGCACTTCCTCCATCCACCCGCGCAGCATGGCCGTTTCGTGCCAGAGGTGGCCGACGTTTACGCCGATGATGCCCTTGTTGGTGTTCATCAGGTTCAGCGGATTGAACTTGAACCATGGGGTCGAAAGCAGACCCTGCACGACCCGGCGCAATGAACGCTCTTCTTGCGCCATGCTGGAGAAACCGAACATGATGAGGCGTCCGGCCGGGGCGAGCACCTCCCAGCTTTTGCGCCACGATTCGCCGCCGACCGGGTCGAGCGCCAGGTTTACGCCCTTTCCCGTCGTGAGCAGCATGATCTCTTCGGCAAAGTCGCGGTTGCGGTAGTCGATGGGGTGGCCCAGGCCGCGCTCACGCAGAAAGTCGTGTTTGCCGGCCGAGGCCGTGCCGTAGGTTTCGGCGCCGAAGATGCGGCAGATGTCGAGGGCCGCGAGACCGACCCCCCCGGCCGCCTGGTGAATGAGCACGCGGTCGCCGGGGCCCACGCGACCCGAGGCCACCAGCATCTGGTAGGCCGTGATGTAGTTGACCGGCAATGCCGCCCCTTCGTCGGCCGACATGCCGGCCGGTCGCTTCAACGCCTGCAGTGCCGGTACGCAGACCATGTCGCTGTAGCCGCCGAATCGGGTAAAGGCGAGCACCTCGTCGCCGGGCTTGAAGTCTTCGACGTCGGCCCCGACCATGTCAATCGTGCCCGCGACTTCGTAGCCGACCACGGCCGGAAGCTTCGGCGCGTCGGGGTAGAGGCCGAGGCGGGCCATGATGTCGGCAAAGTTGATGCCGGCGCGCTGTACCCGAATGCGCACCTCGCCGTATGCCGGCACGGGATCGGGCGCCTCGCGTACCTCGAGGACATCGGGGCCGCCTGTTTTCGTAATCCACACTTGTCGCATGTTCACTCGTGCTGACGGTTGCAGGGTACAGTATAACCGGCCGGCCGTGATGACGGCGGGGGGATACGTGAAAAGTGATAGGTGATACGCAGGCGTCTACCGTACCCGCGACACCAGCATTTCCGACGGGTGCGCCGTCTCTGCGGACGGGAGAGAAGTGCTACCCGGCGACCATGGAGAGGGCCTTGGATTGGCGAAGCCGCAGGCAACAACGGAGCCTTCCCACCGGGCAGCTTCCATCGATTCGTTAACGCCGTTCACCGTTTCCTCAACCGTCGTCCCAGCGGCGGCAGAACGCAGCCCTCGGCCATCGGACATTGGACATTGGACATTTCGCGTATTTCGGTCTTCACGCTTCAAGCCATGCCCGACAGGCACGGATGAGCTCGTCGAGCCGGGGGGCCGAGGTGGCTTCGGCATACAGGCGCACCAGCGGCTCGGTGCCCGATTTGCGCAGGAGAATCCACTCTTCTTCACCCAGAAAAAGCTTGGTGCCGTCGGTACGGTCGATGCGGGTAACGGCGGCCCCGGCAATCTCGGCCGGGGGGTTCGCGAGTTTTTCGGGTAGCCGCTGCTCCATCTCGGCCGTCAGCCGAACCCCGTCGCGTCGGTCGAGAACACGTCCATGCCGCTCGAACAGCTCGGCCTGCAGTTGTCGAAGCGGTTTGTTCAGGGCGGCCACCATTTCGGCCACCAGCAGGCAGGCCAGAATGCCGTCTTTCTCGGGCAGGTGGCCCTCGATCGTGAGCCCCGCGCTTTCTTCGCCGCCGAATACGATTTCGCCGCGGGTAAGCAGGTCGCCGATGTACTTGAAGCCTACCGGTGTCTCGTGCAGCTTCATGCCCCGGGCCGCGGCAACCCGGTCGAGCAGGTGCGTGGTGGCCACGCTGCGGGCTACGCCCCCGGTCCACCCCCGCGACTCGGCCAGGTAATCGAGCAGCAGGGCCAGCACGATGTTGGGTTCGACAAAGGCGCCGTCTTCGTCGACGATACCGAATCGGTCGGCGTCGCCGTCGCAGGCCAGGCCGATAGCGACGTCTTCATGGTCGGCCACGTACTTCTGCAGCTTGTCGATGTGACCGGCCGAGGGTTCGGGGTGCTCGTGCCCGAAGTACGGGTCGGGCTCTTCGTTCAGGGCGTGCACGCGCACGCTGTGCCGCGACAGGAAACGGTCAAGGTAACCCTGGGCCACGGCGTGCTTGCAGTCGACGGCAATGCGCTTTTCGCCCAGCTTGCGAAGTTCGCCCGTGCGAACCAGCCCGTCAATCTGCTCGAAATAGGCCTCGCGGGGCTGAAAGGACTGCACCATGCCGTCCTTGCGCGCCTGCTCCAGCGTCATGCGCTTGACCTCGCCCCTCTTTCGCAGCGCTTCGATGCCCTGCTCGATGCGGGTCGTCGCCTCGGGCAGCGCGGGGCCGCCGCTTTCGGGCGAGTACTTGATGCCGTTGTACTCGTAGGGGTTGTGGCTTGCCGTGAAGTTGATGCCGCCCGCCAGTCCGTTCTGCACGATGGCGTGGCTGATGACCGGCGTGGGCACATGACGATCGTTCAGCAACACCCTGATGCCGTTGCCGGCCAGCACTTCAGCCGCCGCCGCGGCGAAGTCACGCCCCATGAAGCGCACGTCGTAGCCGATGACCACCCCGTTCTCGGCCCGGGGCGAGCGGCGCACCTCGTCGGCAATGGCCTGACAGACGATGCGCACGTTTGCGAGGGTGAAATCGACGTGATAGAGAGCCCGCCAACCGCTGGTACCGAACTTGATTTCCGACATGCCTACCAATCGCGCAAGAGTTTCAGTCGACGAAGGGGCGTTGCGCCCCGCCTCCGGAGAACGACGCCCGCCAGACTTCAGTCTTCCATGACCACGGGCGTAAACCGGTCGCCGATGCGCAAACCGGGACGACCGTCGCGTTCTTCGAGAAATTCGCCCAGGCGAATTTCGGCCTGGCGCTTGAACCGGGCGTCGGCGCCCTCTTTCAGACGCACGTAGGTGCCCCCGCCGGCGCCGATACGCACCCCTTCGGGCCGCAGCACCTCGCGGGCGCCCGTATTCAACTGCAGCACGACCGTGCCTTCGGGGTTCACGTCGACGTCGCGCACGAAATAAGGCACGTCTTCGATTTCGACGACCACCCGCTGCGGGCCCAGCTTCACTTCCCACCCGCCTTCGGGGCCGGGACCGAAATTGCTTTCGAGTATGAAGACGAGCCCCTCGTGGGTAATCGGCTCGCCTTTATACAGCCAGCGCCCATCGGCCGTCAGGCGCAGATAACCCTCGACCGGATTCTTGAAGGGGAACGGCGGTTGCTGCTCTGCCATGGACTCCTCACGGCCGCCGCGGGCGCTCGTAGCCGCGACCTCGCAACGAAGGCGGCCTCGGTACCCAGCGGTTTCCGGATTGTAAAACGAAAGAAGCCCGGATTGCCTCCGAGCGAGATCCTGAGACGACGATAGCGCAGGCACACGACCCACTCAACGGCGGAAGGCCGCCGTGCCGAGCGCTCTACTGTACTCTAGCAAGAGCCGGCGTGGGGAACAAGGTAGAGTCGTGGTTAAGTGATGGACGGCAACTGGACGTCGGACGTCGGACGTCGGTGCGTGCTGCACGGCCGAACGGCTTTACCACGAAAGTAAGGACATCATCGTCCGTACTGCACGGGGATCGCAGCCGGCCGGCTGCTCCGCCATCCGGTAAGGTACCGAGCGACCTTCCATCCGTCTCTGGGATCTGCGATCTGGGATCTGGGATCTGGGATCTCCTCAAACGGTCTGTACGGGCGCGTCGGTTTCCCTCTTCCTGCCCCACGGGGCGATGCGGAAGAGCAGCAGCATGCCGGGCAGCGCAATGACCGTGCAGAAGACGAAGAAACCCTGCCAGCCGAGCTGTTCGGCGAGCACGCCGGTGGCCGAACCGAAAATGACCCGGGGCACGCCCATCAGGCTGGTAAGCAGAGCGTACTGGGTCGCGGTGAAGCGGCGATTCGTGACGCTGGCCATGTACCCGGCGTAGGCGGCGGTGCCCATTCCCCCCGAAAAGGTTTCGAATCCGATAACGAGCGCCAACAGCGGAATCGAGTTGCCCAGGGTGGCCAGCAGCGCGAAGCAGGCGGTCGAAATGGCCTGTAGAAAGCCGAACACCCACAACGAGCGTGAGATGCCGATGCGCAGCATGAGCAGGCCGCCGAGGGCGGCGCCGCCGAAGGTGCCGATGAGCCCCAGGGTCTTGGCAACGGCGCCGATCTGCTCGAGGGTGAAACCGAGGTCGATGTAGAACGGATTCATCATCTCGCTCGCCATCGAGTCGCCGATTTTGTACAGCAGAATGAAGGCGAGAATGGTTACCGCCCCCTTGCGTGAGAGAAACTCGGCAAAGGGGCCGACGACGGCCTCGCGCAGGGTGCGCGGGGGCGGTGCGCCGGTTTCGGGCTCGGGGGCGAGCAGCGTGGTGACGAGGCCCACCAGCATCATGGCGGCCATGATGAGATAGGTCGCCTTCCACGAAAGCCAGCCGGCCAGAATGAGGGCCAGCGCGCCCGAAACGTAAATGGCGAACCGATAGCCGTTGATGGCCAGCGACGAGCCGAAACCCAGTTCGATGTCTTTCAGCACTTCGCGCCGGTAGGCATCGACGGCAATGTCCTGGGTGGCGCTGAAGAAGCCGACGCACACGGCAATGACGGCCAGGGTCTGCAGCGAGGCCGAGGGCTGGGTCATGGCCATGCCGGCGAAACCCGCCATGAGGGCCAATTGCGCCAGGGCCAGCCAACCGCGGCGCCGCCCGAGAAACGGCGGCACGAAGCGGTCCATGAGCGGCGCCCAGATAAACTTGACGGTGTACGGCAGGCCGGCCAGCGAAAAGAAGCCGATGGTGCTCAGGTCTACCCCGTCTTCGCGCAGCCACGCCTTGAGCGTTCCGCCGATGAGCAGCAGCGGCAGGCCCGATGAAAAGCCCATGAGCAGCACGACCAGCATGCGCCAGGAAAAGACGCTGCGCAGCACGGCGGCACGGGACTCTTCGGATGGGGGGCCGTTCGGCGAGGGTTGTTCGGACATTCTCGCATTGTAGCAAGGTTCTCATCGGGCCCGAAAGGAGCATCACGGTCGGGGGGTCGGCCGTCGAAGGGGCGACCACGTGCTGCACGGATGCAAGATCTGATGGGGAGAGGGGGAGATCCCGTGCTGCACGGATGCACGACTGACTGTCAGACTGTCTGACCTTCAGACTGGCAGACCTGCGGACCGGCGTAGCGCCAACCGCGGCCCCCTTTCAGGGGGCACGTGCGGCAAGTGGGTTCACAGTCGGGGGTAGCGCCAATCGCGGCCCCCTCTCAGGGGGCACGTGCGGCAAGTGGGTTCACGGTCGGGGGTAGCGCCAAACGCGGCCCCCTCTCAGGGGGCACGTGCGGCAAGTGGGCTCACGGTCGGGGGTCCACCGACGTCCGACGTCCGACGACCAGCTTCCCCCTACGACCGCCTGGGCTCGTGCATGACGGCCTTCGACTTCATGGGAAAAGGCAGATAGCCTTCGGAGTGCTCAAGGTGAAAGAGCACATAGGGGTGGCGTACCAGCGGCATGGCGACGTTGCGCACCGGTATTCCCCCCGGGGTAACGCCCTTTTCCGACCCCTTGTGGGCATGGCCGTGCAGTATGAGGTCGGCCCCCACTTCGTCGCAGGCTTCCCCCAGCAGGTAGCTGCCCAGAAACGGGTAAATCGGCAGCGGTTCGCCTTCGAGCGTGGTGTCGATGGGGCTGTAGTGCAGCAGCACGATGCGGTAGTCGGTGTCGAGCGCGGCCAGACTCTTGCGTAGCTCGCCGGCCAGGTTCTGGGTGTGGCGAACGAACGCCTTCATTTCGGGTTCGCCGAAGTCGGTGGCGCAGGCCCCCGCGAAGCCGCCCCCGAACCCCTTGGTGCCCACGACCCCGACCGATTGACCATTGATGTCGAAGGTAACGCTCGTGCCCTCGAGAACGATTACCCCCGCGTCTTCGAGTTGTCGCTTGACCGTTTCGGGGCTGCCGTCGTGATAGTCGTGGTTGCCCAGAACGGCGACCTTGGGCACCTCGACCACACGCAGCTCGTCGGCAAGAACCCGGGCTTCGTCTTCGGTTCCAAGCGTGGTCAGGTCGCCGCCCAGCAACATGAGGTCGGCCTTGTCGTTCAGGTCTCGCCAGTCGGACGCCAGGCGTCCGCAGGTGCCCGATGTGCAGTGGGTGTCAGCGACGGCCGCCAGACGAATCATGAAGTACCTCGGCAGGTTCTACGGGTAAAAGCTTGTAAACGTTGATGTTGTTTACGACGTCGTGCGCGGGCGCGGTCCGTCGAGCGACTTCGGTGGCGGCCTCGCGCTTCGACTCGCAGTCGATGGTGCCCGAAAGAAATACCTGCTGCCCGCGAATTTCGACGTGCAGGTCCAACGCGCCGACATCGGGCGACGACGCCAGGGCGTCACGCACGTGTCCGATCAGGTAATCGTCTCTTGTCATGGCAAGGATACTCCGGGTTTCGCTGAATTCACTGGAACATTGAATGATAAAGCCGCTGAATCACTGCATTCGGCACCGACAGATCCATGCTCTGGGCATACAGGAGCAACGCCAGGGTACGGCGCGGACCGTAGCGGGCGCGCGTGAGCAGGTAGTCCCAGTTAATGTCTGCCCAACGTACCACCCCGAGGGCATCGTGCCAGTGGCGGGGCATGTCTTCGTCGACGATCATGATCTTCATCATCAACAGGTCTTCGGGCGGCAGCGTGCGCACCCGGCGACCGGCGAAATCGGCGATGCGCGAGTGATCCATCATGCGATCGTCGACGCGAATCTCGCCGGTCGAAGCGAAAATGATGTCGACCATGACGTCTTCCTTGAACGCCTTGAACAGCCACTTGGGGTTGGTCATCTCGGTCTGGAAACCGGCTTCGCCCAGCGCATCGAGCGCAAACTGTGCGTCGGCCGGCTTCACGAAGAAGTCGATGTCGTGCGTCACGCGTTCGCGGCCGAACGCCTTGGCGGCAATACCCCCACCCACGAGATAGGGTACCCGCGCGCGGTCCAAGGCTTCGATAGCGTCGTCGAAGATCTGGTAGAACAGCTCGGTGTCGCTCTGCTTGAGAATGCGCTCGTCTTTCACGACACGGGCGGCGGTTGCTTTCGCTGGCATTGCTGACTGGTCTCCTCTGCGATTTCCTCGAATTCATCGGCGTCAATCTCGGCGGCGCTTGCCGACAGAGCCTTACCGGGCGCGAAGATCACTTCCATTCTGAACCTGAAGGCCGAAGAAGCGTGAGGGCCGGCAGTCTCGCTGTAATGGCCCGGCGGGTAGGCGCAAATCGAGGGGCCGGACGGGAGTTATTCTTTTCACCCAGGGAGGAATGGCCAGGGAGGAGTGGAAAGAAAAGCGGCAAACCCGAGCAGGAGGCCCCTTCCCCTTCTGCCCGGGCTCTGCTAGCATGGCGCGAAAACGCACCTGTATTCCATGCACTCCCCATTGCTTCCGTCCGAAAACAACGTCGTCATTCTAGGCAGCGGCCTGCCGGCCGCGCTGAGCGCCATGCTGCTTGCCCATGCGGGCTGCGGCGTAACCGTTCTCGAGAGATGCTCGCATACCGGTGGCCTTGCCGGCTCCTATACCCGCCAGGGGTTCCGTGTCGACCTTGGCACGCCCCTGTTTACGCAAAGCGACGGCGGGCCCATCGGCGAAGCCTTCAACCGGGTGGGTGCGCCCGATGCCGTGTCGCTGGGTAACCTGAGTCCCCACAAAATCAGGGGAAACGGACTGTACCTGCACGTGCCCCGAAGTCCCCTGGTGCTGCCCCTGACCTGGCTTTCGCTCGCCAATCAGGCTCACATGGGGCCCCGGGGTTGGCTGCGTCTGGCAAGTCTGGCCTTCGATGTCGTCACCGAACATTCATTGCCCAAGAGAGAGTCGGGGTGGGGTGCCGCCCTCGCCTCCCTTGCCGACTACCGGCGCGACCCCGAGCTGTCACGGTTACTTGCCGCGCTCGCGTCGACGCTGGGCTGCGAACCACACGGGCCCGCCATGGCAGCAAGCCTGCACCGCTTTTTCGGTGGCGGTTTCCATTATCCGCTGGGCGGCTTGCACGGTATCACCCGCGCCGCCCTGGCAACCGCGCGCGGTTTCGGCGCCCGGGTCTTCACGCGAACTTCCGTACGCAGGGTCATACGCGAGAACGGCCGTCTGAAAAGCGTCGAAGACACCAGCGGTCGCGCCCATGCGGCAAATCTCGTTCTCGTGCCGCCGCGGGCTAACGGTGCGACTGGGCGATCAGAGGCGGTCGTACAGCTCAAATGGGCCCTGCGCAGACCGCTACTCAGAGCGGGCATGCTTCTCGGAACGACCCCGCCGGCGCGAAGGGGAACAAGAAAGCAACACCCTGCCCTTCCCTTTGTCTGCGTATCACCGTCGCATGCAGATGCCGAGGCGGCGCCCTACGAGGGGCAGCTGCTCAGCGCCTACCTGTACGATCGCCACGACGCCGCTTCACGGCTCACCGAAAAGGCGATGCTCGATCTGCTGGCGGCGGGCTTGCGCCGGGAAATTCCAGGCATCGACGGCGAGACGGTCTTCATCGATCGCATCGGGGCCCGCTTCATGGAAAGCATCGACGACGCCGGCGATATGCCTCTCGACCGTGATTCAGACTTACGAAAGTTGTGGGGAACCCGGCTTATCGAATTACCCCGGGCCGTTGCCTGCGGTCCCGGGGCCGAGGCAGCCGCCGAGCAGGTACTCAGGCTTACCGAGGGTCTGACGCGTGAACTGTCGCAGCCCGCGCCGGCCGACGAACGACGGAAAGACGCCACCGTGCAGCGCTTATCCGCATGAGGCGCAACGGCCAGGGCCGGAGGAAAACGCAACGGCGTCGACACCGTATCGGCGCTGCGGCCGTAAACATCAGACACCTGAAGGGTCGCTACCATGATCGCATTACGCAACGGCAGGGAAAGAGGCGTCGAAGACTATGGATGGCTTGTTTCACGGCATACGTTCTCGTTCGGCAGCTATTACGATCACAACCAGATGGGCTTTCGCAGCCTGCGCGTCATCAACGACGATTACGTAGCCCCCGGCGGCGGGTTTCCGCCCCACAGCCACGCCAACATGGAAATCCTTTCCTACGTGCTCGAGGGCGCCCTCGAACACAACGACAACCTGGGAAACGGCTCGGTCGTGGGCGCGGGCGAGTTCCAGCTCACGACCGCCGGCAAGGGAGTTCGGCACAGCGAATACAATCCCTCGAGAACCGAGCCGACCCGCTTTCTGCAGATCTGGATTCTCCCGAAGCAGCACGCGCTCACGCCGCGCCATGCCCGCCTTCCGGCGCCCCAGTCGCGTGAGCCGGCCGATCTGCAGCCCATCGCGACGCCATCGGGCGATAACGGCACCTTGGCTATCTGCCAGGACGCTTCCGTTCTGCTGGGGCGCTTTACCGAAAAGAGCGAGCGGCAGTTCGAACTTAATCCCGGTCGTCACGCCTTTGTGCATGTCATCGACGGCCGGCTGAACCTCAACGGCGAGGTACTCGAGGCCGGCGACGGCGCAGCCGTAAGCGACGAACCCCGGTTCAGCCTGCGAACGTCGCAGGGCGCACACTTTCTGCTTTTCGACCTGGCCTAGGAGGGCTCATGGCCATCGGACACCTTATCGGACGCCTGTTGACCGGCGCCTTCTATCTCTACAGCGGCTACAACCACTTCGCGAGTCTTTCGGGCTTGACCCAGGCCGCCGCCTCGAAGGGCGTACCTCTGCCCCAGGTGGCGGTCATCGGCGCGGGCGTCGTGCTGCTCGTCGCCGGCGCCTCCATTCTGACCGGCTGGAAACCGAGAATCGGCATTGCCGCGGTCGTGCTCTTCTTCGTACCCATCAACCTCATGATGCACAACTTCTGGGCGCTCGAAGGCGCCCAAGCGGCCGAGCAACAAAGCACCTTCTTCAAGAACACCGCGCTTATGGGCTCGGTGCTCGTCTTTCTCGCCATACCCCGGCCCTGGCCCCTCAGTCTCGACCGGAAGCCCCCCGAGCGTGGGGTACCGTGACAAAACCGACGGGTAGCGTTTCATTGCCGAAAACGACCGTGCGGGGCATGCTGAACCGAAGCAGATGAACCCGCACCGACAAGGGCAATTCACAGCACGATAAGCAGCAGACGGGTAAAAACCGTGCTGCGCGTCGCGTTGTACGTAATCGGACGACCGCCGTGCGCCGTTCGCCGTCCAAGGATTACCATACTGCCGTGCCGCCATGTCACCGGAAGCTGCCATCAACGAGGCCACACCGCGGAAGTTGGCCCGCCTCTGGGCAAACGTCTTCTTGTCGACCGCCCATGCCGACGATTGGCCGAACAAACGGCGCGCGTTGGTTTTCCTTCACCAGATAAGCTGGGGCGCGCTGAATACGGTCGTCGGAGTTGTCTGCGGCAGCCTTTGCATCGTGCTGTTGCGTGAAGCGCGCGTCTTGCGCTGGAAAACGGTTTCGGTCGTGCACCTGCCGGGTCGGCGCTTCGGTGCCGTGACGCTTGGTCCGGTCGTCGTGGCCGGTGGGCCCGTCGACGCCGACCTGCTCGATCACGAAAAAGGTCACTGGTACCAGAGTATTGCCCTGGGCCCCCTCTACTTTCTGATTATCGGGCTACCCAGTATTACCCATGCAGCGTGGTACGCACGGCACCGGTCTTTCGGCCCGGCTTACTTTCATTTCTATACCGAGGCATGGGCCGATGCCTGGGGTGGCGTCTGGCACCGGCACCAGCATTCCGTCGGTCACTGGTCGGCATACCTGCTGCCCCGTGCGCTACGAGGGACACATCGGATCAACTAATCCTTTGTGCAAACAGAATGGTTGTGATAACATCATAGGTTTCATACCTATTTCTTGCGACAAGATTCGACAGGGAGCTCGGTCATGCGTTCTTGTGAAATTTGCGGTAAGGGGAATCAGCGCGGTCACAACGTGAGCCACGCGAACAACAAGACCCCGAAAACCTGGCGTGCCAACCTGCAGCGCGTCAAGGCCAACGTCAACGGTTCGGTGAAGCATCTTCGCGTCTGCACGCGCTGCATTCGCTCGGGTTTCGTCACGAAAGCCGTCTGATCCGGCCGTTCTCGTTACAACAGAGGCGTATCCATTCTTCGAGTGGGTACGCCTTTGTTCGTTCAGGGCGCACGTAGCCCCGCTTACCCGGCAACGCCTTCGCGCTCGTCACAGGCTTCGGCCAGCCTGCGAATGCGTTCGGAAATCTCGACCGGGTACTCTTCTGCCTCACCCGTGATTCGTCGCAGCCCTTCGGGCAACGCAGTAAGCGATTGACGACACCGTTCGCGCGCATCGGCCAGCGTGCCGATGTCGAGGCGTTTTCCCCCTTTCATGACGGGCGACAGCAGGCCTTCGTCGCTTGCTTCTTCTTCCAGCACGACGCGATCGCCCGCCATGCGTCCGTCTTCGTACCGGCGCAGAACCTGCTTGCGCCCCGGCCAGGTCGCTTTGCCTTCCGAGTGCTTGCGCAGTGCCCGGCCGTCGTACTCTTGAATCTTGTAAGCGCAATCGAGGTACGGGGCGTCGGCCGAGGTGGTCATGCGGGTGCCGACCCCGAAAGAGTCGATGGGCGCACGGGCCGCGACCAGTTCGTGAACACTGTACTCGTCGAGATTACCGCTGGCTACGATGCGCGTGTCGGTCAGACCGCCCGCGTCGAGAATGGCGCGTACCTTGCGGGCATGTTCGGCCAGGTCGCCGCTGTCGAGACGTACGGCCCGCACGACAATACCCCGCTCGTGCAGCCGGCGGGCGAGCTCGACCACCCGCCGGGCGCCGCGCTCGGTGTCGTAGGTGTCGATGAGCAGGGTCACATTGTCGGGGTTCGATTCGGCGAACTCGAAAAAGGCGCGCTCTTCGTCTGTGTGTGCCTGTATGAACGAGTGCGCCATGGTGCCAGACATGGGAATACCGTAACGATAGCCGGCGGCGACGTTCGAGGTGCCCTGAAAACCGGCCAGCCAGGCGGCTCTGGCAACTTCAAGGCCCGCTTCAAAGCCGTGGGCGCGACGCATGCCGAAGTCGACAAGGTTGCGCCCTTCGGCCGCGAGCACCAACCGTGCCGCCTTCGACGCCGCCAGAATCTGCAGGTGCACGATGGCGATGAGCCGCGACTCGACATATTGGGCCTCGGCTATCGGGGCCACCACGCGAAAAACCGGCTCGTTCGCGAAGAAGACCGTTCCCTCGGGCAAGGCGTACACATCGCCGGAGAAGCGGAAGTCACGCAGCCAGG
>JAWLBW010000024.1:0-25018 GCA_041687475.1 bacterium | reverse complement strand
TGAACCTGGTGCATGCCACCCGGTTTCCGCGTGAGTTCAACCTGCACCAGCTCGACGGCCTTCTCGAGTACGGCGCCAGCCCGCGTGCGTCGATTGCGCTCGTACGTGCATCGAAGGCCCATGCCTTTCTGCGCCACCGCGCCTTCGTCACGCCCGACGACGTCAAGGCCGTGGGGCCGGCGGTCATGCGGCACCGTATTCTGCTCTCGTACGAGGCAGAGGCCGAAGGTGTGGCCGCTGACGAAGTGCTGTCGCGGTTGCTGCACCACGTCGAAGTACCCTGATCGGCGGCCGAAGGGCTCGCTTTTACGGCGCCCGAGGCTGGAACCCGGACAACACGTCCGCTAAGATGCAGGGATGTCACCAACCACCCGCGTATCCTGAACCATGCTGCCCGGCGAGATCATACGGAAGGTACGCAAGATAGACATCGTCACTTCGCGCAAGGTGTCCGAGTCCCTTGCCGGCGGATACCATTCGGTATTCAAGGGCCGGGGCGTCGAGTTCGCCGAGGTGCGCCCATATCAGCCGGGCGACGATGTGCGCTTCATTGACTGGAACGTGACGGCCCGCACGGGCGAGCTCTTCAGCAAGCGCTTTACCGAAGAGCGCGAGTTGGTCGTGAACCTGCTCGTCGACGTAAGCGGCAGTCAACGTTTCGGCTCGGCCCGGCACAAGCAGGAATTCGTGGCCGAGGTCGCGGCCTTGCTGGCCTATTCGGCCATTGCCAACGGCGACAGGGTGGGCCTTATCCTTTTTACCGACCGGGTCGAAAAGGTCATACCGGCACGCAAGGGGCGGCGGCATGTGCTCAGGCTGATTCGCGAGCTGCTGGGCTACGAACCGCAGGGCAGGGGCACCGATCTGGCCGTGGCGCTTGAAACGTTGAACCGGTTGCACACGCGGCGCAGCGTGAGTTTTGTGATTTCCGATTTCCTGGGCGATCTTTCGGGTGTCGGCCGACCGGCCCGGGTGGCCGTGCGGCGTCATGACTTGATTCCTGTGGTCGTGCGCGACCGGCTCGAGTCGGTGCTTCCGCCCGAGGGGCTGGTGCGGCTCGTCGACGCCGAGAGCGGTCGCACGGTGTGGATTGACGCCGGAAACGCCCGTGCCCGGAGGCAATTCACCGAGGCCGTGAGCAAAGAGGCGCAGGCCCTGCAGCGTATGTTCACCGACCTGCGCGTCGAACCGATTCACCTCACCAACGGCGACGATCCGGTGCGGCCGATCGTACGCTTCTTCGGCTTGCGGCAGGCTCGACGATGATTCGACGACTCGTACCCGCCATACTGTTTACCGCCTGCCTGGTCGTGCGCCCGGCCGCGGCGCAGGAAAAAAGCGCGCCCGGCTACGACGAGGCCCTGAGCGCGCTGACGGTCGATTCCGAGGTCGCGCCGCGTGAGGCCCCCCTGGGGGCCGAAGTCGTCTTCGACGCGCGAGTCGAGCATGGGGGCGATGGTTCCATCGGCTTCGCCGCGCCCTACACAGGGGGAACCCTCGTCGTCAAGTCGGCAGGAATATCGACCACCGACGACGGAGCGTCGCTGGTGCGCGTGGTCGTGACCGGTCTCGACCTGGGCTCCTTCGAGCTGCCGCCCCTGAAATTGCGGTGGACCGACGGCGAAGGCGTCGACCATCCGTTCGATGTGCTGGGCGGAAAGGTCGAAATCGTGTCGACCGGGGCCGAGCAGGCCGAGCCGGCCGACTTCGCTCCACCGGTCGTCATTTCTTCGTTGAATCCCTGGTTCTTCGGTGTCGTCGGCGGCGTGCTTCTACTCGGCATCGCTGCCTGGCTTCTGCTGCGTCGCCGCAGGAACCGGCAGCCCGAGGTTGCGCCGGAACCCGTCGACCCACGGTCGCCCGGGCAGGTCGCCCTTGACGAAATTTTCGAACTGCAGACCGGCGGCTTGCTCGAAAAAGGCGAAATCAAAGCTTTCACCTACGCGCTCGACGACATCGTGCGCCGGTTCGTGATACGCACCGTCGGACGCGGTGAACTGTCGGAAACCAGCGATGAGCTGCTGCGGGCCGTCGAGCCGGCGCTATCCGTGGTGCATGCCGCCGCCCTCAGAGAATTCTTCAACCGGGGCGATCGGGTGCGTTTTGCCGGCACCGAACATGCCCCCGAAGAGGCGCGGCTGCTCTGCGAATCGGCCATTGCCTTCGTGACGCGCATGTCGGGCGAGCGCAACGGGCGAACCGACGAGGTGCCCCGGTGAGCTTTGTGCATCCCTGGGTACTGCTGCTGCTGCTCGTGCTGCCGATCGTCTGGTACGGCGCGCGACGCAGGCCCCGTCGCGAGGTTCTGGTGTATTCCGACCTGGCCCGCCTGTTGTCGGCGGCCTCGTTCGGCCGGGCCCGGTGGCGGCGACTGCCCATGTTGACCTGGTACCTTGCCGCCGCCCTGCTCATCGTGGCCCTGGCCCGGCCACAGGAGCGTAATGTGACCCGCGAGATTTCGGCGCCCGGCATCGACATCGCCCTGGTGCTCGATATGTCGAGCTCCATGCTGCATACCGACTTTCGCCCGAATCGCTTTGAGGCCGCAAGGTCGGTGCTCAAGCGCTTTATCGGCAGCCGCACCACCGATCGGATTGCGCTTATCATTTTTGCCGGACGGGCGTACACCCAGTTGCCGCTGACCTTCGATTACCAGGCGGCTCACGAGATGATTGACGCCCTGGCCATCGGCCAGCTCGAAGACGGCACCGCCATCGGTATGGGACTGGCCGAAGCCGTGAACCGCCTGCGGTCCAGCGAAGCGAAGAGCCGCATCATCGTGCTGTTGACCGACGGGGTCAACAACCGCGGTCGCATTGACCCGAAGACAGCCGGTGAAATCGCCCGCCTGCAAGACGTTCGCGTGTACACGGTCGGCATGGGACTGCGTCGCGGCGGGGTGCAGGCCGCTCTCGAAGAGCGGTTGGGTATTGCCGACGAAACCGTGCAGAATATCGAACTGCTCAAGCAGATAGCCTCGGATACGGGCGGTCGCTACTTCGACGCCGCGACCCTGCGCGATCTGTCGGCGGTGTATGATACGATCGGCGCGCTGGAAAAGAGCGATGTAAAATTGAACGAATTCGTAACCGTACGCGAGTGGTACGGCGAGGTGCTGCAACTGGCCGGTCTCCTTTTCGTGTTCGGCTGGTTGCTCGATCTGACCGTTCTGCGGCGGATACCCTGAGTCAGGGCTCTGACTGCCGGGGTTGAGACACTGCCCGGTTTGTGTTTTTACGTTTGTAGATTGAAAGACGCATGGAATTCATCGCACCGCACATGAACTGGTGGCTGCTGGCCGTGCCGGTACTTATGGGCCTGGTGGCCTGGAGTTGGGCAAGGCGACGTCGTGTGCTGCGTGAGTGGGGCGTCGATGGTTTGTCTACCGGCGAGCGAAGCGCGGCCACGCGCATGCTGCGAAATTTTCTCTTTGCCGTCGCCGTCACGTCGCTCGTTGTCGCGCTTGCCGACCCCCGGGGACCGGAGACCAGTCACGTGCTCGAGCGGCGCGGCGCCGACGTGGTGTTCGTGCTCGACCTGTCGAAGAGCATGCTGGCGGCCGATGTCGCGCCCGATCGTCTGCGGCGTGCCACCCTTGAAATCGAGCGTATGCTCGAAACCCTCAGGCGCGATCGGGCGGGCCTTGTCGTCTTTGCCGGAACGGCTTTCATGCAGGCCCCGCTTACGACCGATCACGCCGTGTTGCGCAATCTCATGCGCAGGCTCGATCCCCACGACATGCCGTACCCGGGCAGCAACCTGGGGGCAGGCGTTCGCAAGGCGCTGTCGCTGCTCGAACGCACCGACCAGGGGCGCAGTCAGGCCGTCGTCATCTTCACCGACGGCGAACAGACGGCGGGCGATGCTCGGTTGGCGGCGCAGGAAGCCGCCGAGCGCAACATACCGCTCTTCGTGGTGGCCGTGGGCGGCGAGCGGGGCGAACCCATTCCGGCGGTGGACAGGGACGGCCGACCCGGGGTACTGCGCGATGCTTCGGGGCAACCGGTCATTTCCCGCATCGATGAGAAGGGCCTGCGCGACCTGGCCATGGCAACCAACGGTCGTTACGCCCGTGTCGGCGCAGCCGGGCAAGGCGATATCGTGAAGATGTTGTCGGGTCTTGAGCGGCAGATGCTCGAACAGCGCACGGTCTCGGAGCGATCGCACCTGTATGCGCTTTTCGCGGCTCCCGCACTGCTTTTTCTGATGGTTGGCATATGGTTCGACGAACGGGCTACCGCATCCTGACGGCAATGACGGCGTGGCTGCTGCTGGCCGTTTCGGCCGAGGCGGCGCCGTGGCTGCGCGAGCTGCCCGACAACGAGGCCGGGCGATCGGCGCTCGAATCGGGCCGTGCCGACGAAGCGCTGAAACACTTCGAGCGCATCGGCGAAGAAGGCGAGGGTGAAATCGAGCGTCGGGCGGCCTATAACCGGGGTGCGGCCCTGGGCTTGCAGGAACGCTGGAACGACGCGCTCGCCGCTTGGGCCGATGCACTCGACAGCGACGACGCAGAACTGCGCTCCGATGCCCGCTTCAACCGGGGGCTGGTGTACGAACGCCAGCAAAAGACGCCCGAAGCCATGGAAGAATACCGTCGGGCGCTGCTCGAGAATCCGCAGAACGAGCGGGCGAGGGTAAACCTCGAGCGCCTGCTGCGCATGCCGCCGCCTCCGCCGCAGCAACAGCAGGAGCAGCAGAAACAGAACGGCAAGAGCGACGAGAGCGAGCAGGACGAACCGTCGCCCGGCAGCCCCGAAAACGAATCGGACGACGCGCAGGAGCAAAGCGCATCAGACGAAGATGAGCAGCAGTCGCAGGGCGACGAGCAGGAAAAACAGGAAGATCAGGAAGGGCAACCCGAGTCACCCTCGCAAGCCGAAGGCCGACAGACCGGAGAAGAACTGACAGCCGAAGAAGCCGAGCGTCTGTTGCGTTCGCTCGACGCCGAAGCCGAACGCTCGCCTCTACTCGAGAGCGGTAAACCACCAAGAGACTATGATCCGAGTCGCGATTGGTAACTTCATTCTTCTGGTGAGTCTGCTTTGCGGCGCCCTTCCGGCGCTTGCGGCCGACTCCATGGTTTCGGTCAAGGCTCGACCCCAACAGGTTCACGTCGGTGAACCCTTCGAGCTTGAAGTACGAATCCGTTCGACCGGTCTCGGCGGCCCGGGTAATGTCGAGGTTCCGGTTCCGAAGGGCCTGCGCCAGCTTGGAAAGCGTTCGAGCGAGTCGGTGCAGATCATTAACGGCGCCGCCACCCGTGAACGGGTCGAGACCTATACCTTTGCGCCACTCGAGCCGGGCGAATACGCCTTCCGTAATGTGGGCGTGCGCAAGAAAAGGAAGTTCGTACCCGGACCCGTGGTTACCGTGCGCGCCGTAACTGCGGCCAGGCCGCAAGACCAGGTGGCCGGCGCCGACCCCGCGGGGCAAGCCGAAGGCGCGGTGGCGTCCGACGGGGGCATACCGCTGCCGCCCCCCGATAGAGACGTGTTCGTGACCGCTCACGTCGATCGCGACGAGGTCTTCGTAGGCGAACCCGTTCTGTATACGTTTCGTTTCTACTTCCGCTTCCACCCGGAAGGGCCTACTTACGACGCGCCCGATTTTGCCGGCTTTCAGAATTACGATTTGCCGCAATCGCAGGAACCGCGAACCATTCTCGCGCACGGTCGCTCGTACGAATACTATGACGTGCGGGCACTTCTGTATCCGTTGCGGGCAGGCGAACTGCAGATATCGCCGGCGGCGCTGACCTTTCGCAGTTCCTTCTTCTTCTCGCGACAGAAGCGGCTCGAGACCCGGCCCGTTACGGTGAGCGTAAAAGCACTGCCGCCGGGGGCGCCCGCTTCCTTCGATGGGGCCGTCGGCGCCTTCAAGGTCGAACCTTTCGGTATCGCCGCCGAGGTAAGAGAGAGCGACCCGGTGCCGGTAGGCTTCCGTGTTTCCGGCGTCGGAAACTTCGGCGCGGTGCAGGCGCCCCAGGCACGCCGACCCGAGCCGTGGCGCCTTTACCCCGGCCGCAGTTCGGAGCAGGTACAGGCCACGCCGGAAGGCCTGCGGGGCACGAAGACATTCGAGGCTTTACTGATGCCGCCCGGCAGTGGAAAGCTCGCACTTCCCGGTTTTGAATTTGCCTGGTTCGATCCGGCGCGTGAAACCTACGAAGTGCGTGCGCTGCCGTTGGGCACCATTGAGGTAAAGGGGGCCGCCCGGTCCGAAAAACAGGTGCGCCGGACGCCGAGCCTGCCGTTGCGGCCGCTACGCATGGAGCCCGGTGCGCCGCTGGCCGATACGCTGCGCCCCTGGCGGTTTCTGCTCTGGGGCGCGCCGCTACCCTTCGTGGCCCTGGGCTTGCTGGGGGCGGGTCGAGCCATGCGCAGGCGTTTCGGCACCGTGACGGCAGCCGATGCGCGATTGGCCGCGCGTAAGCGACTCGAGCGCCGACTGGGCGATACGAAGGCCGGCGCCGACGATGTACTCAAGGCCGTCGATCACTATTTGCGCGAGGGTTATTCGCTTCCGGCCGCGCCTTCGGAAGAAGAGCTGCGTCGGTGTTTCGGCCCCGACGCCGCCAAGTTGATGTCGGTGCGCTCGAGGCTGCAGGGGGCCGTGTTCGGCGGCGCCCGCGTCGATATGCGACAGAGCCGGAAGCTGCTGCGTGAGTGGTTGAAACGGGTGGGTGTCGTGGCAGGCCTTCTGCTTCTTCCGCTGGTGCCCGCGACGGGCCAGGCCGAGCGTGCACAGCCGCTCTTTCACGAAGCCCTGGCAGCGCACTCGGCAGGCGAGTATGAAGAAGCCGTTCGTTTGTACCGTCGCTTTGCCGAGCAGAACGGCGTGCGGGTCAATCTTCTTTACAACCTGGCCGGAGCGGCCTGGCGGGCAGGCGACCCGGGACTGGCCCGGTACGCCATCGAGCGGGCCTATGCCGCGGCACCGGGCGATGGCGATGTCGCCTTCAATCGAAATCTGATCGCCAGGGCCATCGCGGCCGAAGGAGGCTCGCCCGACTCGCTGCTGCCGGGCCGGGCGTCCCTGAAAAACGTCGGCTGGAGCGCGGTCGCGGTCTGGGGGCTGTTGACGGTGCTGGTCATCGGCGCCTGGTTCGTGCCCTGGGTTCGATGGGCCGCCATTGCCGTGGTTCTCATCAGTGTTCCCGTTGTCGGATATGGCGGCTGGCTATACATGCATGCCGCCGATACCGAGGCCGGCGTGGTCTGGCAGAATGCCGCCTTGTTCGAGTCGCCTTCGGACGAAGCCGATGCGTCGGCAACGACGCCCGCCGGCGACGTTGCCTCGGTCACAGGCAGGCAGGCGGGCTGGCTCAAGGTGCAGACAGGCCGAGGCCTGACCGGCTGGCTCAAGGAAGAACACTGGCGCCCGGTGCCTCTCATCCAGCAGGGGCAATCTGTTCCTCAATAATCTTTTTCGAGACTATTTGACAAGAGGGCCGGAGTTTGATATGTTTATAGCGATTTTGGGCTTACTCCCAGATCCGTAACTCCAGCAAGGTGGTGTCGCGTAACCCCTATCAGCTTCAGGAGGCTGGTGCCATGCGACGGCAGGTGAAGACCAAGGAACTCAACATTCGTTTTCCCAACTCGCGCGAACTTTTTCTGTTTGCGCGCCGGGTCATCATGGACGAAAACCAGATCAGGGATGTCGAGCTTATCAGCGACATCGAGATCGGCCGCATGATCGACTACGATTACAAGTACACGCATCAGTGGAAGTTCGGCAAAAAGAACGTTCACGACATCGTTGAACTGACCAACCTGTCGCGCAACCTCGGCGTCGACCTGTCGCTGGTTACCAAGATCGCGCTGGGCGAGTTGAAGGCCGACCACGCCTTCAAGATCTGGAAGGAAGAAAAGGGCGCCGGAAACACCATGCTCGAGCATGAGCACCGTGGTGAAACGGGCAAGCTCTACTTTCGCATGATTGCCAGCAAGGAGCGGTCGGAGAAGGCTGAAAAGCTTCTCGAAGAGCTCAACAAGGTTGCCGAAAAATACGGATTCTGCTGAGGCACGCCACCGGTCGTTGCACCAGATTCGCTTTGTTTGAAAAGCGCCCTCGTCACGCGGGGGCGCTTTTCTATGTCCGGCGAGAAGGATTTCCTTCTGACCGCGAGCGAGCCACGATAAACGATCGCCCCCGGTCTGCCTCCGGGTCCCGCTTGGTTCTTGCTGCCTCAGGCGAGCGAAGCGCTCGGCTCACGTGAAATACCCGTGCGATTGAAACGAGTAGAAGCCGTTCGTCGCGACCACCACGTGGTCGAGCACGCGTATACCCAGTAACTCGCCGACCTGGCGCAGGCGGGTGGTGATCTCGGCGTCGCGCTGGCTTGGGCTCGGGTCGCCGCTGGGGTGGTTGTGTACGAAAATGACGCACGCCGCCGACATCTGAATCAGCGGCTGGAAGACCTCGCGCGGGTGCACTATGGAACTGCTCAGGTCGCCTTCGGAAATCAGCAGTTCGCGCATGAGCCGGTTCTTTGTGTCGACCGCGAGCGCAAGAAAGCGTTCCTTCTTGAGGTGATTCAAGCGTGGGCCGCAGTACTTGTAAACCGACTCGGGCGACGACAGGTCGGGACGGGGTCCGCCTTCTATGCGTGCTCTGCGCCCCAACTCGAAAGCCGCGTGAATGGCCGCCGCCCGCGACGTACCCACGCCCGGTAAGCGAGCGAGCTCGTCAAAGGATACGGAAGCCAGCTCGGGCAGGCCGTCGGAACACAGGCCCCGGGCAATGTCGAGGGCCGACCGCCCCTTGATGCCCGTGCGAACCAGAATGGCCAGCAGCTCGCTGTCTGACAGGGCCCCGGCACCCCGGCGCGCGAGCTTTTCGCGGGGGCGGTCTTCTTCGGGCCATTCGTTGACACGCATGAGCGCCAACATAGGATCAGCCAGGGCGCGAGGTCAAGAAAAAAGCAACAATGCCTCAAGTAGATTTCCGGGTGCGCCGAAATCCGCCACTTTTTCGACGCCGTCTCCTTGCGCGTCATCGCCTGTTTGCCGGTGAGATGGGCAGGGTTGACAGGTAGAACCGGGCGAGAGGGCAGAAAACGCCCCTCCACCCGAAAAGAAAACCCCCGATACCAGAAAGTACCGGGGGCTCAAGGTGTATGCGAACGTTCGGCTCGACTCAGAACGGAATGTCGTCGTCGGCAACGGCCGGTTCGGCCGGGCCCACCGAGCCACGCCGGGGCGCGCTGGGGGCATACTCGCGATCGTCGCCGCCGTCGCTGCCGCCGTAGCTGCCGCCGCCACCGCCACCACCCTGGCCGCGGCCCGAGAGAAAGACGATGTCGCGGGCGACGATTTCGGTAGCCTTGCGCTGGTTACCGTCGCGGTCGGTGTATTCGCGGGTCTGCAGGCGGCCTTCGAGGTATACCTGCGAGCCCTTGGCCAGGTAGTCGCGGCAGAGTTCGGCCTGGCGACCCCAGACTACGATGTTGTGCCACTCGGTGCGCTCTTCGGGTTCGCCGTTCTTGCCCGTCCACCGCTCGTTGGTGGCGATGGAGAACGAGGCTACGGCCTGCCCGCTCTGCGTCGAACGCAGTTCGGGATCGCGGCCCAGGCGGCCGACAATGATTACTTTATTGACGCTGTTTGCCATGTTAAATCCTTCTGACCGGAGCGGCGCCCCGGTTGCAATTCGTTACATTCTAGCAAGTGCGTCGATGGCTATCCAACGACCTTACCCTTAACCTGACACAAGCCGCAGACAGCCTTTGTCTGTTACCATGCAGAAAGTGACCGTACCGGTACCCCGGCGCGATTCCGCCGTTTCTTCAACCGTCAGGTTATGTCGACACGTATCGTTTTTCTCGACCGCGACACCGTCGCCGCCGATTTTCCGCAGCCTTCCTTCGCCCACGAATGGCGCGATTTCGAAGCCACCACGACCGAACAGGTTGTCGAGCGCCTGCGGGGGGCCGACGCCGCCATAACCAACAAGGTGCCGATCACGGCGGCGCTTCTCGACGAAATGCCAGGGCTCAGGTTCATTGCGGTGGCCGCCACCGGTGTCGACCACGTCGATCTCGCCGCCTGCCGCGAGCGTGGTGTTGCGGTGGCCAACGTGCCGGCCTACAGTACCCAGAGCGTGGCCGAGCATACGGTCATGTTGATGCTTGCCTTGCGGCGTAATCTCTTTGCCTACCGCGATGCACTGGGGTCGGGCGAGTGGGCCCGCTCCGAGCGGTTTGCTCTCTTCGATCGGCCCATTCACGAACTGGCGGGCACCACGCTTGGTATCGTCGGGTACGGCGCCATCGGCCGCAAGGTTGCACGAATGGCCGAAGCGTTGGGCATGCGGGTGCTCGTGTCCGAGCGTAAGGGTGAAACGACTTTACGCAGCGGCCGCATCGCCTTCGAACAGGTGCTGCGCGAAGCCGACGTGCTGTCGCTGCACCTTCCCCTTGCGGGGGGAAGCGAGAACCTTCTCGGCCCCGCTGAATTCGCGGCCATGAAACCGGGCGCCCTGCTCATCAACACGGCAAGGGGGGCCCTCATCGACGAACAGGCGCTTGTCGACGCCTTTACCGCCGGCCGAATCGGGGGCGCCGGCCTTGACGTCTTTCATACGGAGCCGCTTCCGGCCGACCATCCCCTCATAGGTCTGCAGGGACCCCGGCTCATTCTCACGCCCCATCAAGCCTGGGCGAGCCGCGAGGCCATGGCGACCCTCGCGCGCGAAGTGGTTGCCAACCTTGAAGCGTGGGCACGCGGCGAACGTCGTAACCGCGTCGACTGAGCAGGCCGGCTGCTGATTGCCGGTTGCCTGTTGCCGGGGCGGTCTGGCGACGATACCGGTCTCAACCCAAAGGTAACCCGGAACCTCTCTTTCCGGTCACCTGTCGGCATTGCTGATGGTCGTGCGTTCCAGCACCCAAAACCGCCCACCGACAACCGACAACCCACGTGCCGACCGGGATGCGCGGTGATATACTGAGCGTTTTGCTGCAAGGCGTCAATTGCGGGGCGTCGAAGGAGTACAGCGATGGAACTCAAGAACAAGACCGTAGCGGTAACCGGCGCCTCGGGCATGATCGGTGTTTACATCTGCCGTTCGCTGCTGAAGGCGGGCGCCCGTGTTCGCGGTGTGGTGCGCAATCCCGACAAGGCGGGCTTTCTGCGCGATGAAGGCGTTACCTTCGCCAAAGCCGACCTGCTCGATCGCGACTCGTTGACGGATGCCTTTCGCGGGGCCGACGCCATCGTATCCAATGCGGCCCTCTACTCCATTACCAATCACCGTTGGGAAGCGAACTACAAGGCCAACAAGGAAGGCACCGAGAACGTCTTCGACGCCGCTGCCGAGGCCGGCGTGAAGCGTATCGTGCACATCTCGACCTTCGGCGTGTACAAACTCCGTCCCTACAAAGCAATCAAGGAAGAAGACCCGCAGCTCGACGGCACCCGGCGCCAGGGCGGCTCGTACCGGGCCACGAAACAGCTGAGCGAAGCCCTTGCGTGGAAGCTGGCCGGCGAGCACGAGCTCGACCTGACGGTGTTGCGGCCCACGGGCGTTTACGGCGCCCGCGACAACAATCTGATTCGTCCGCTTGCGCCACTGATGCGGCTGCCGGTGCTGCCCGCGCTGACCGGGGCGTTTCCGCTGGTATATGCGGGCGACGTGGCCGACGCCGTGGTGGGCGCCTTGCGTAACGACGCGTCGGCGGGAAAAGCCTATAACACCGGTGGCGCAGACCGCAGTATCGGCGAATTCTTTGTTGCGTGGAAGGAAGCCGCCGGCAAGGGCCCCTGGCTTCTGCCCTTTCCGGTGCCCCTGCGCTTCCGCATCGACAACAGCCGCGCCGAAACAGAGCTCGGCTTTCGCAACCGTCCGTTCGTCGAAGGGCTGCGCGAGGTCTTCGCCGAAGATCCGGTCTGAACGTCGACCCGAGGGGCAAGGCTATGGCACGTAAGATACTGGTGACCGGCGCCACGGGCTTCATCGGCTCGCATGTGGTCAGGCAGCTGGTCGAAAAGGGCGAACAGGTGGCCATCGTGACGCGGGGTCGCTCGGCCCGCACGAACCTGGCCGGGCTCGACGTCGAAGAGCGCACCGCCGACCTCACCGATGCCGCGGCCGTGCGCAAGGCGGTGGCCGGCTGCACCCATGTCTATCACATTGCCGGGCATATCGCGACGGCCCGTCGCCAGGCCGACCGGGTCTATGCGTCGAACCTGACGGCCACCCGCAACATCTTCGATGCCTGTCGCGATGCGGGTGTCGAGCGGGTGCTGTATCTGGCCAGCATCTTCGCGCTGGGGGGTGGAGAAAAACATCCCTTTGCCGAAGACGACCCCTACAATCTGGGCGACCTGGGCATCGACTACTTCAACGCCAAGCGCAAGGCCGAACTGCTTTCGTACGAATATCTGGAAAGCGGGCTTCCGCTCGTGCACGTTTACCCCAACTACTGTTTCGGCCCCGGCGACGTGTATGTGTCGTCGTCGCGTCCGCTGTTGGGCATGGTCAACGGCGAGATACCGGCCTACATTACCGGCGGCCTCAACGCCATGGACGTGCGCGACGCGGCCGCCGGGCTGATTCTCGGCATGGAAAAGGGCAAGGTCGGCCGCAAGTATCTCATTGGGGGAGACAATCTTTCCTGGCGTGACTTCTTCGAGAAGGTCAGCCGGGTTACCGGTCTGCCCGTGCCGCGCATGACCATTCCCCGCAGGGTGGGGGCCGTGGCAGGCGCCCTTGCCGAGCGTGTGGTGGCCGAGCCCATTCTCGACCGCGCGTCGGCCGAAATTGCCGGCCGCTACTGGTTTTACGACGATAGCCGCGCCCGCAACGAACTGGGGTATACCGCGCGTCCCCTCGAAGAAGCGTTCCGTGACGCCATTCGATGGTTTGTTGCCAACGGGTATGTGAAGGAAAAACGAAAGCGACGCCTTCCGCCCGAACTTCGTTGACGCGGTTGCCGGCGTTCCCAGGTAATTCGGCCCGGTACGGTTATTCTCGCCATACGCGCGGTTTCTGTGTGCGCCTCGCCCGATTCATTGCGAATATGGTGAGAGCGTTCACTTCAGTCTTCCCCTCAGGATTTCATTCTTTGCTGAAGCGGCCGGTCTATTCGACCGGCCGCCATGGATCTGTCGACTACGTTACTGCTACCAGGGACAGCTTTCGGTCATGGTCGCGTTCTCGAGCACGACATCGTCTTCGGTACCGATGAGCTCGTCGGGGCCCACGCCCTTCACCGTCACGGTCGTGAGTTTGGCCTCGCCGTCATAGCTGAATTCGTGAACGCGATGGTCGCCGGCCGAAGGGCTTCCGTTGGGCTTGAAGGCCGTGAGCACCCGGCGAACCAGGTTACCGCTTTCGTCATACTCGTAGCGCAGCGACTGGGCGTGCCTGTCGTTGCCGCCTCCGTTACCGTCCCACGTGGGGCCGGTCTTCATCGTATAACGGTCGACGACTGCCACGCCGGCTTCGGGATAGCTGTAGAGGCTGTAGCCCATACCCTGTATGTAGTCTCCACCGGCGTCTCTGTAATCGATGCGCTGTACGTTGCCGGCATTCCACGTGTAATGGGCTGTGTATTCGGCGGGCGCCGTGGCGTCCGTGTCGAATGAGACGGCTATCGGGTAGCCTTCTTCGTCGAGGGTGAATGTCACCTGTTGCAGCGTCGTGCCGTCGGTGCCGTACGATGAATAGCCTGTCTGTATGCCGGCGTCGTCGTAAACGGCTTCCCAGGTGAGCAAGCCGCCTGCAACCTTCTGCGTAACAGTGTCGATGCCGTGCGCGACCACATCGAGGCCGTCTATACCCAGTTCCGAGAGCCAGGCAAAGGAAACCGTGGTGTCGTCGCGGGTAAGCAGTTGCCATGCGCCCGTTTGTTCGCCTCCGGCGTCGCTGAAGGTCAATGTGTCGACGAAGGCTTCGCAGACGTTGACGACGGCGACCGCCTCATGGTGTTCGGCGTTGGCGAAAGTCGATGCCCGTACGTGAAAGGTTCCGCTCTCTAAGGGGGCCGTGTACAGACCGCTTTCGGTCACGAAGCCGCCGGCGGCGCCTTCGTCGACCCCGAAAATAACGGTTTCGCCGCCCCTGCCGTTTTCCACCAGAGATGTGAACTGTCGGCTGTCGCCGTACAGCAGGTCAACCGTTTGCGGATCGAGGGTGAGGTGGGCGCGGGGAACGACGGTGAGCGTGACAGCCGCGGTCAGCGCCGAATCATAGGAACTTGTTGCAATGACGGTATAGGCGCCCTCGGTCATAGGGGCGGTATAAACCGCGTCGGTCGTGATGGTGCCGGCATGGGGCGCGTTCGGTACGAACCAGGTCACGCCCTGGTCGGCATAGCCGCGTATCAGGGACGAGAAGGCCAGCGTGGCGCCGGTAACCAACTCTGACGCCGCCGGCGAGACAAGCAGTACCGGCGGAAGAACGTCGACGGTGGCCGAAGCGACCGCTTGGGCGTCTTCGAGGCTGATGGCTCGAATGGTGTATGTACCGGGCGTTTCCGGGGCGGTATAGGTGCCGTTGTCGATGCTGCCGCCGTCGGCTTCCCAGCTTACCTCACGATTGTCGGTGCCCGATACCGTCGCCGTGAAGGAAACCGATTCGCCGCCGTACAGCTCGGCAGCCGGGGCATCGAGAGTAACCTCGACCTTGTTCACCGTAATGGTGGCCGTAACCTTTTTCGTGGTGTCGGCCTTCGAGGTGGCCACGACATGAAAGGTGCCCGGTAAGCCGGGGGCCTTGTAAAGACCGTTCGCATCGACGCTTCCACCCGAGGCCCCCTCCTTGACCGACCAGCTGACGCCCTTGTCGTCGGCGCCCGACACCGTTGCCGTGAACGCGACCGTGCGACCGGTCAGCAGGGTGACGGTCTTCGGCGACAGGGAAATATCGACGGATTCGGGTACCAGATCGCCCGGGGTGTCGTCGCCCGGGTTCTTATCGGCGTTAACCGTTTTTCGTACAGGTGCGCCGTCGTCGGACGAGCAGGCGCTCAGGCCCAGTACGGCCGCCAGCGACCAAAAAACGAATTGCTTCATAGCCCCTTCCTCCAGGAGTAGAACCACCACGCGCCGCAAAGCGCTCATAACGACGGCTTGGCCGCGCGCGGCAAAGCCTGTCTCCCGAGGGGCGACGACACGAACGTGAAGTCGCCCGAAAACTCCCGATTGTCTGGAACTGTGAGCAACGCTCCGGCAGGTACTTTCCCCCGACCCCCGTCCCCGGTTCTGCGTAAACAGAAACCTCGGGACGTACAGCCCCAGCACCCCAGCTGAAAAACACGCGGTATTTCAGTATCGTAGGGCTCGATGGGCAAACCGTCAACGGGGTCGACCGGCGACAGCCGACAATTCCGGGGCCGGCCTGTCTGAATCTCCAGGGGGAAATCAGCCGATCAATCTCTCGACTTCACGGCGAAATCCGTTTTCGGTAAGGTAGGCGCCGAAGTCCTTGTCGTCAATCTCAATGTGACGTATCAACCAGCGAATCAATATCTCGGCGAACACCGTGGTCGAGGTGCGCGAGGGGCCGTTACTTCTCACGTCTTCGCACAGGTGGTCGAGCCGCCGCAGAAACGCCTCGTGTGCCCGTTCGTGCAGCAGCCATTGCGGAAACCCGTAACGTCGGTGCAATTGTTCTTCGCTGCGAAAGTGGCTCACGAGATAGGCGCGCAGCGAGGCGACTTCGGCCTCGAGGCCGGGCAGGGGTGCACCGTCTTCGCACATGTCGTACAGGCGGTTCAGTCGCGTGAACAGTTCTTCGTGTTGATCGTCGATGAAAGGAATTCCGATTTCCAGACCTGCGTGCCACGTGAATTCAGACATTCGGCTACCTCGCGTATCGCTGTGGAAACATGTGACAAACCTGTGCGGTATTGGCGCGCTTCAAGACAGGGCGCCCTGCCATAGCCTGGGCAGGCCTTGCCCTGGCTCTGTGCAGAGCAATTTCCGTGCCTCGTCAAGGAGAAGAGCCGATAACCCCCGGAGCGTTCGCCCTCTGCACGCTGAAGGGCTACAATAAAAGCGATCGGCCATGCATACGTTTTTTGTGGAACAGCTTCCGCCCGAGGGCGGAATTGTCGCCCTTGACCCCGACGAAAGTCGCCACTTGAAGGTACGTCGACTGCGGGCGGGCGAGGCGGTACGCGCCGTCGACGGTCGCGGAGGCCGGGCGCAGGGCCGCTATCTGGCGCGCAATGAACTCGAGCTTGAAAAGCCTGGCCTGCAGCCCCCGCCGCAGACCCGTCTGGTGCTTCTGCAGGCCGCCATTCCGGCCGAACGCCTCGACTGGGCCCTGCAGAAAGCCGTTGAAAGCGGTGTTTCGGCTGTTTACGTCTACGGCGCCGAGCGAAAGGCCGGCAAGGATCTCGGGCGCAAGGAAGACCGGTGGGGGCGCATTGCCCGGGAAGCCGCCAAGCAGTGCGGCCGTGCCGACTTTCCCCCGATCAGATGGCAGGCCGACCTGTCTGCCGCGCTGACGGCCGAGCCGCTAGAGCACGTGTGGATGGCCGATCGGGGCGGCGAACGTGCCCACTTCGGCGACACGTCTCCGGCGGCTGTGGGCCTGGTGGTCGGACCCGAGGGGGGCTTTTCGCCCGGCGAGCGCGAGGTGCTGCAACAGGCCGGCGCCCGGGCCATGACGCTCGGACCTTTCACGCTTCGTTCCGAAACGGTCGCTCCGGCGGGCCTTGCCGTCTTGCACTACGGCTACGCGGCATGGCAAGATACCAACGAACCCATCTGAACAAGGTATGGACCCCGACCCTGAACCGATAGACATACGGTACCAACGCGGTCTCCTTCTAATGCATCGTCTGCGCACCTCGTGGTGGGCGATGGTGGCCCTGCTTCCCCTCCTGCTTCTTGCCCACCAGGTATCGCCGTGGAGCATGGACGTGCGTAATGCCGTCGTGCTGGCATGGGCGTCGACCTACGCCGTGCTTTCGCTGCTGGTGGCGTGGGTGCGGTGTCCGCGTTGCCAGCGGGCGGCCTGCCGCGCCTGCGGGCCGGGCGGGCGGAAGTAAGAACCGGAAGGATACACGGAGACACCGAGACGCCGAGGGATTTTTTAGACTCCCTAGGTGTTTCGACGCCATCCGGCTTGAACCGTTTGTTCTCCAGGAACGCGCTTTTCGCGTTGCAGGTCTCGTGAGGTTTCTCTCGACGACCCGCGAAAGCCTGGCATGGCTTTGGAAGAGAGCTGGGTCGCTCACCTCTGTGCCTCTGCGTCTCCGTGTGGTGTTCGCCCTGCCTTCGACCGACCCTGCACCGCAAAGGTGCGCTAACCCGGCAGAAAGGCTAGAATAATCGGCTGAGGGCATGTGCGCCCTTCGCCCGTGAAGCCGATGAAGTGCCCAAGCTGCGGATACGTTGCCTACCAGGCAGCCGAAGAGTGCGTCAACTGCGGCGCGGCGGTGCCGCCGTCCATCGGCGAGACCGACGTGCTTGACGACGTCGATTTTCGCCGTACCGTACGTCGCAAGGAGCGCGATCAGCTCGGCTTTTCCTTTCCCGGCAAGCCCGACGAAGCCGACGACGGCGACGACCTGCCTACCTTTACGATGGCCGAGGCCGAGGCTTCGCGTTCGGCCTTCAATTTCGGCGCCCGCGACGACAAGACGACCGCCGACGAACCGGCCCCCTGGGAAACCGCCACCGGAAGCGCCGGCGACGACAGCTCCTTCTCGTCGGGTACGCGGTGGGCCGACGAAACCTACGCCGAAGAAAACACCTGGGTCGAGCTATACAGCCTGGCCAGCGGCTTCGGGCGTCGAATGGCCGCCGGCCTTGTCGACACCGTCTTTTTCGTCATTCTCTTTGCCGTGCTGCTGTTTGCCATTCAGGGCGGCGAGCAGACCTTCGATCTGGGTAACCCGACCTTCATACCGGCATACCTGTTCGTTCTCGTGCTGCACGGCTTCTATTTCACGTTCTTTCATGCGGCTACGGGGCAGACGCCGGGCAAGATGCTGGCCGGCATCAAGGTCGTGGCCGTGCGCGGCGGGGCGTTGCTTACGCCGTGGGACAGTTTCGTGCGCTGGCTCGGGTATTTTCTCTCGGCGTTGCCGCTCGGGGCCGGGTTCTTCTGGGCGCTGCTCGACCACGACGATCGCTGCCTGCACGACAAGTGGGCCCACAGTATCGTCGTGCGACTCGATTCGGCCCTCGGCGAAACGACCGCCGAAGAAACGGGAGCGACCGACGGCGAACCGCCCGCGCCCGCATTCGAGTGAAGGGGCGTTTTTACCCCGGGGTACGCGGCTTTTTCGGTCGGCCCGCTTGACGCGCGCTACGGCGGCGGGCTATTCTCTACCCATGTTGCGACGTCTGACGGCATCGTTCCTGCTGGTCGCGCTGTTCCTTGTCATGGGAGCGGCCGCCATGCATGATCACGATCTGGTGCAGGAACACCAGGGCGATTGTACCGTCTGTCGCGTCGCCCACGATTCGGTCGACCTTCCCCAGGTCGAAGCCGCCGTCATCGGACGGCCCGAAGCCGAACCGCAACCCCACCTGCCCGATTGCAGGCCCGTGCTTGCCGCCGGCGATGTATATCGGCAGGCCCCCAAGACATCTCCCCCAGCACTGAACGCCTGAGCTGCGTCCGTTCGTCCCCGCGGCGAATGTCGATGCCGACGGCTGCCGCTGTTCTGCGGCGGCATTTCCGGGCGTGACCGTATGCCCGCGCGTTTTCCGTAGTTCCGACATTCCTGGTGTGCGCCGCGATCGTCTTGCATGAGCGTCGCGCGTACGAACCATTTGCCATCCGGAGTTTTCTGCCATGTTGAAATGGAGTTTTCACTGGCTGGGTGTGTTTCTTCTCCCCTCCCTTGCGTTCGCGCAGGGGGCCGCTGAGCCCGTGACCGGGCCTGCCGCCGCCGCGACGACGCCGGCGGCCGACGTCGATCTCGAAGAGATCCGTCGTGCGCTCGAAGCCGACGTGCAGGCTGCAGAGAAAGACGCCCCCACGTTCACACCCCCGACCGCCCAGGCGTCGGGCAGAAGGATGTTCAATCCCGAAATTTCGGTCATCGGCGATTTCGCTTTCGCCTGGTTCACGACCGACGAGCCGCGACAGACCGGCGGACACGATCCGGCCGAAACCGGTTTCAATCTGCAGGGACTCGAGTTGTCGATTCGACAATCGGTCGACCCCTACTTCCGTTTCGACGGCAATCTGGTGTTTTCGCTCTTCGGCGTCGAGCTCGAAGAAGCCTATGCCACCACGCTCTCGCTGCCGTACAATCTCCAGGCGCGCTTCGGCCAGTTCCTTACACGGTTCGGGCGCTATAACCCGACGCATCCGCACCAGTGGTCGTTTCTCGATCAGATGCTTGTTTACGGTAAGTTCTTTGGCCCAGAGAACAACCGCGGCCTGGGGGTCGAAGGCTCGGTGCTGCTGCCCCTGCCGTGGTACGCCGAAGTGCTTGCGTCGATGACCGACGCCGAGGGTGCCGAGTCGACGCGCAGCTTCTACGGAAGCGCCGATGTAACCGTCGACAGCCCCGCCGACTTTCAGTACACGCTGGCCGTGAAGCAGTTCTTCCCCCTGTCAGACGACTGGTCGCTGAACTGGGGCGTGTCGGCGGCCCTGGGACCGAACCCGACCGGTCGCGGCAACCGCAGCGATATCTACGGCACCGACATTTACCTGAAGTGGCGGCCCATTACCACCGCAGCCGACTGGATGTACGTGGCGCTGCAGGCCGAATACCTGTACCGCCTGCGGCAGGTGCCGCAACGGCTTCTGCGTGATCACGGCGGCTACGCATACCTGATCTGGCACTTCTCCAAGCGATGGGAAACCGGCGTGCGCCACGAGTGGGTTTCCGGGGTTGAAGACGACCCGCTCGACCCCGAGTGGAACGAGGCGCGCCACCGCACCAGCGGCCAGCTTTCATTTTTCCCCACGGAGTTTTCGCGGCTCCGGGCCCAGATCAATTACGACCGTCCGCGCTGGGAAGACCCCTACTGGGGCTTTTTTCTCGGCGCCGAAATTTCCGTGGGCGCGCACGGCGCCCATGCTTTCTGACGAAGGAGGAACACCATGATACGCTTCGTCGCTACGCTTCTTTTCGTACTACTCGGCGCCGGAACGGCCCAGGCCCGGCTGAACATCGTAACCTCGGTGCCCGACCTCGCCGCGCTGACCAAGGCCGTGGGCGGCGCCGATGTCGACGTGCGCTCGCTCTCGCTGTCGACCCAGGATCCCCACTTTGTCGATGCGCGCCCCAACCTGGCCCTTGCCTTGAACAAGGCCGACGTGCTCATCGTGCTGGGAGGCGAAATGGAAGTCGGCTGGCTTCCGGTTCTTCAGCGCGGCGCCCGCAACAGCGCCATACTGTCGGGCGGAAGGGGTTATCTGGATTGCTCAAACCACGTCGCGCTGAAGGAGCAGGCGACGGGGGCGGTCGACCGCAGCCAGGGCGACATACACCCCGGCGGTAATCCCCACTATCTGCGCGATCCGCATAACGGGGTAGCCTGTGCCGAGGCCATTGCCGAACGCCTGGCGAAGCTCGACCCCGAACATGCCGCGCTCTTCCGCACGAATCTTGATGCCTTCAAAGCCGACATGCAGAAACGCATAGCCGGCTGGGAAAAGGCTGCCGTCGGGTGGAAGGGAAGCCCCGTGCTGGTCTACCACAAGTCGTGGACCTACCTCATCGAGTGGCTGGGCCTGCGCCCGATCGGCACCGTCGAGCCGCGACCCGGCATTCCGCCTTCGCCCGCGCATGTGGCGCGTCTGATTGCCGAAACGGCGGCAAGCAAACCCCGGGCCCTGCTGCAGGAAGAATATTACCCGGCCGGTACGTCGCGTCTGGTGGCCGAAAAAACCGGCGCCACCCTGCTGCATCTTCCGGGGGGAACGCGTTTCGAGAAGCAACAGACCTATCCCGAATACGTCGACGCCGTCATGTCGAAACTCGGCGAAGCTCTCGGCAGGGAGGAAGGCGAATGAAACATCGACTCCTGGCTTCGCTTGGCTCGGCGATACTGCTTGCCGCCTGCGCCACCGGCCCCGGAAGCGGTTGGGGAGAAATAACCGGTGAAATTTCAACCGGTTTCGAACCGCCCGCCGAAAGGCTGACAGACGACGGCCGGCTGAAGACCGACAACTCGTACCGCATACGCATCGACACCCTCGAGGTCGAGCTGGGCGATGTTCAGCTGCTTGCCTCCGAGGGCGCCGTCGCGGCCGCCGACGACGTCGAGTTCGACCCGGCCGACCCGCCGCCCGGGTACTCGAACTGTCACGCGGGCCATTGCCATGCCGAAGACGGCAGCCTGCCGACCTACGAAGAAATCCGACAACGGCTGTCCGGCGCCGATTCGGTAACGGAGCGTACGCTTGTGACGCTGCCGACGCCGGAGCTGAAGATCGGAAGCAGGCAGGTCGTTTCCGTCGACGAATCGCACTGCGAACCCTCGTGTCTCATCGACGATATGGTCACCATCGACACCGCCGCGCTGCCGGTCGGCCACCTTCACCTTACCGGCGTGGTCGAGAGCATCGTCGACAGTGAGAACTTTCCCGAAGCCGTCGGCTTCGAGGTCGAGGTGCACATCGACACGTCGTTGCGCGAAACGCTAGCCCTTTCCTTCGACCCCGACTCTCTACCGGTGGCCGAGCTGGGCGGGCACTTCTCGCTGACACCCCGTTTGCTCGACGGCATCGACTGGCCCACGGCCATGACCGGGGCAACGCTTAGCGAAGAAGCACTTGAACAGATACGGGAAAACTTTCTGGAAAGCGAGTGGCATGTCGACGTTCGCTGGAAGGAAGCAATTGAAGAGTAATACCATGACTGATTTCCGGAAGCTTCTGTCTGCCCTGGTGCTGACCCTGTCGCTTGTCGCCTGCGGCGAAGACGAGGTTCACGAAGGCGACGACCATGACCACGACCCCGTTGTCGAGCTGAACGAAGAAGCCTGCGAGCATCTGGTCGAAGGACCTTTCGCCGCGGTGTCGGCGGTGACCGAGGCGACCCAGGCGGCGCCGGCCGTGGCGCCCGACCACCGTACCTATACCGTTGCGCTGCCCGAAGCCGAAACCGACGGCTACGCGGGTTACGTGCGTGTCGACAGCGCCGAGGCCGCCGATTACCTTTTCTTCGCCGATGTCTCCGTGAACATCACCGTGACCGATGCCGAAGGCGCCGAAGTCGAAATCGAAGAATCGGCGACGTCCATCGACGAATGCACCCAGGTCAAGGGTCGGCATGTCGTCGAACTCGGCGTCGGTCGGTACTTCCTGCATCTGTCGGGCGATTCGGAGACCGTGAACCTGCTCGTCGAGGAAATGCACGACGACCACGGCGATCACTGACGGCGATCACCGACGTGGGGGCGAGGAGAGTTGCCGCGCGGCGGCTCTCCTCTTTTCCACGGCACCCGTGACGGTGAACCGGAAGTCGATTTTTTCAGGAGGATGATACCGGCATGGCCCTTCGCTTGTGCGTCTGTATTCGCGGCAACTGCGCCGACTACGACGCCGCGCGCGCTGTATACCGCAAGCTGCGGGCGCTGTGTGAAGGACGCGACGACGTAGGTGTATCGGAAACCGGATGCCTGGGTATCTGCACGGGCGGACCGCTGATCGCCGTCGACTCGGGCGGCCCCGTGTACGGAGTCGGAAATGCCGATGAAGCTGAAGCCGTGTTCAACTGCCTTGTGAGGCGAGAAATACCCCGCAACTTCCTCGTAGCCGAGCCGGCAGATATACCCGTTTACTGACGCAGGTCGGCAAATTTTCACCGGCAGCAGAATTTACCGTATGCTCGCTCCGTTTCACCTTCCGAGCTGGTAAGGTAGAAACGAAGTGGAACAGCAGCCCGACATTCTTCTGTGGATTCTGGGGTCCGGTCTGCTCATGAGCGCCATCGCGCTCATCGGCGGGGTTACGACCATTCTCGGACGCGAGACGCTGCAGCGAATCATTCCCTCGTTGATTGCGCTGGCGGCCGGTTCGTTGCTCGGTGGCGCCTTTCTGCACCTGATTCCCGAGGGCATGCGTGAGACCGAGCTTTCGTCGACCGCCTATTTCTCGTGGGTACTGATCGGGTTCACCCTGTTTTTCAGCCTCGAGCAGTGGATGCACTGGCATCGTTGCCGCCGCCCGCAGGAAGACGACTGTAACGGCACAAAACCGGTTACCTGGCTGATTCTCGTCGGCGACGCCCTGCACAATTTCATCGGCGGTCTTGCGGTTGCAGGCGCGTTTCTGGTCGATGTCAGGTTGGGCATTACCATGTGGATTGCCGCGGCCCTGCACGAAGTTCCCCAGGAGCTGGGCGACTTCGGGGTGCTTGTTCATGGAGGATGGGAACGAGGCAAAGCATTGCTGGCGAATCTGTTGTCGGCGTTGACCTTTCCCCTTGGCGGCATTATCGCCTGGCTTGCGGCCGGAACGCTGGATATCACCTTCCTGTTGCCCTTCGCAGCGGGTAATTTCATTTACATAGGCGCCAGCGACCTGGTGCCCGAGTTATCGCACCACGAGCGAGTTCCCCGTATGCTGTTGCACTTTTCGGCCTTCGTCGTGGGTTGGGTGCTGATGCTGGCGGTGGGGTTGCTTTCGTAGTCGCGGTCAATCGCTGACTAGGATTCCCGGCTATTCAGGCTGCGCAGATGCGCATACTTGGCGTACACGTACCGGGCGTATTCGCGGTCGAGTACGTAACCGGGTTTTCCGTCGAGAAAGCCGCCGCGCAGCAGGTAGTTCTTCACGAAGTAGAATGCCGGGCGAAAGGCCAGATCGTGCAGGCGCGCCCGCTTTCCCCTGGCGTGCCGATCTTCGGCGAACAACTCGGCATAGCGTTGCAGCTTGTTCCGGTAGTCGTCGAGATCGCGGTAGGTTTCATGGCCCATGGAACTTCGGAGCCTGCCCACTTTCCGCCCATCGAGTTCCAGCTCTTCATGCACGCGCATGTCGCGATATCGCACATCGTTCCGCATGAGCCTTACAACGCGCTCTCTTCCCCACCCGCCGTGGCGAATCGCCTTGCCCATGAAGTGGTTCTGCCGATGAATCGACCAGGCGTCGCAGCTTTCTACCCGCGAAGAGGCAAAAACTTCGGCGATTTCGGTCTGCAGCTCTTCGGTCAGCCATTCGTCGGCGTCGAGCAGCAGCACCCAGGGAGTCGCAGCCGCGGCTATGGCGAAGTTCTTCTGGGCTGCAAAACCGGGCCAGCCTCGTTCGATGACGCGGGCGCCGCTGTTGCGGGCAAGTTCGCAGGTGCGATCGGTCGAGCCAGAGTCGACAACGATAACCTCGCCGCACACCGCGGCCAGTGAACGCACGCAGCGTTCGATGCGGTCGGCTTCGTTCCGGGTAATGACCACGCCGGTCAGCGTCGATAGGGGCGATATCTGCACCATGCCCTTACAGAGTAAACGATTGGGCCCCGGCATATCCAATGCCGGGGCGACCGATGCATGCGCGAGCCCGGTTGCCTGTCGTTCTCGCCGCGGCGACCTCTACGCGCCGGAAGATGCTTGGGGCGCAGCGTGATATACTGTTTCGTTTCAACTACCCGCAGGAGCGATCCGTGCCTCTCGCCAAGGAACTGCTAGACATTCTGGTCTGTCCGCAATGCAAGGGCGACCTTCAGGAAACGCCGGCCGGCGATGCGCTTGATTGCAATCGGTGCCGGCTTCGCTTCGCGATTCGCGACGGCATACCCGTCATGCTGGTGGCCGAGGCGACGAAGCTCGACTGAGTGCCGATGGATCCGAAGAAGATACTCATCGTTCGCTTCAGCTCGATAGGCGATGTCGTTCTGGTGGCGCCCGTGGTCGCGCGGCTGCACGAGCGCTTTCCCAAGGCCGAGATTCACCTGCTCACCAAAAAGGCCTTTGCGCCGGTATGGGCCGGCGACGAGCGGGTGCGCGTACGCTTTTTCGATCCCGATGAGCAACATTTCGGTCTGCCGGGGTTCTTCCGTTATCTGCGCGAGCTGCGCGCCGAGAACTTCGATCTGGTTGTCGACCTGCATGCCGTTCCGAAGAGTGTGGCCACCGGTCTGCTTGCC
>JAWLBW010000023.1:0-25799 GCA_041687475.1 bacterium | reverse complement strand
CGAGCGGGTGGTCTTTCTGCTCGACTACGCCGATTCGACCGATGCCCGCGACGTTCCCGACCCCTATTTTGGCGGACCTGAAGGGTTCGAGCATGTCTACCACATGCTTGACGAAGCCTGCGCCAACCTGCTGAAGGATCTGCGTAAGAATCTGCCGTCATGAGCCCGGTTCCTCCGGCGTTGTCCCGTTCGCTCGAAGCCTTGCTCTGCGGAGCGCCGGCGCGCGTGGCGTCGGTCGGCGGCGGCGACGTGAACGAGGCCGCACGGTGGGAGGCGCCCGACGGCCGGAAGGTCTTCGTCAAATGGCAGGCGGGGGCCGACCCGACGGTTTTCCGCGCCGAGGCCGAGGGCCTGGCCGAGCTACGGAGCCGGTCGGGAATTTCCGTTCCACAGGCACTCTACGTCAGCGACGACCCGCCGGGACTCGTGCTCTCCTGGTTCGATACCACGCATCCCTCGCCCGAGGGTTGGCACAGACTGGGCCGGTTGCTGGCCGAACAGCACCGCGTATCGGCCGATGCCTACGGTCTGGCAGACGATAATTTCATCGGCCGCCTTCCCCAGAAGAACGGATGGGTACATGACTGGCCGACCTTCTGGGCAGAACGGCGAATCCGTCCACTGACCGAACGGGCCGGTGAAGAGAAGCGCATCGACAGACGATTGCACGAGCGGCTGGCGCGCTTGGCCGCACGGGCCGACGCTTTCGGGCATCCGTCATTGACGCCTTCACTGTTGCACGGCGATCTCTGGGGCGGCAATGTGGCATTCATTTCGCCGAGCGAACCCATCGTGTACGATCTGGCCGTATACTACGGCGATCGGGAAGTCGAGCTGGCGTTCACCGAGCTCTTCGGTGGATTTTTGTCGGACTTCTACCAGGGTTACCAATCGGTCTGGCCGTTGGATGAGGGCTATGAAGGGCGACGCCCGTACTGGCAGCTCTACCCGCTGCTGGTGCACGTCTGTATGTTCGGCGGCTCATACGTGCACTCGCTTGAAGGCGCCGTGAGCCAGGCCGAACGCTATGTGAGTTAACGATGGCACGAATCATTCGATATCGCGAAGCCGGGCTGGTCGGTTACGACGAGGGCTTGGCGTTGCAGCAGGAAATTCACGCCGAAGTTCTGGCTGGTGGAACGCCGACACTGCTATCCCTGGAACATCCACCTGTCTACACCTTGGGACGGCGCGAGGCGCCCGACCGGTTCAAACAGGAGCGCCCGGGCGATATACCGGTCGTCAAGACCGATCGGGGCGGCGAAATCACCTATCATGGGCCGGGGCAGGCCGTGGTATACGTCTTTCTGCGCCTCGAACCCTGGCGGCTGACGCTGCCGAAGCTGGTCGAAGCCATCGAACAGTCGATCATTGACCTGGCTGCTTCGTACGGCATTACCGCCGAGCGAAAGGAAGGCTGGCGCGGCGTGTTCGTGGGGCCGCAGAAGCTCGCCTCGATCGGCCTGTCGGTGCATCGCGACGTAACCATGCACGGCCTGGCCCTGAACGTGAGTAACGATCTCACGCCGTTCCACCACATTCACCCGTGCGGATTGCCGATTGAAATGTGCTCGCTGCAATCTCTCGGCATCGAAGGTCTCACGAGAGCCGAAGCCGGCCGCCGCCTGGCCGAACGTCTCGCCGAACTCCTGAAGGCAACGCTGGTCGACTGAGGCGCGGCAAGCCTCTCCCAATTCCCCTCATACGAAGGGGATTACCTGTGCGCGCCCTTTTGGCTGCGGCCATTGTTCTTCCTCAAGCGAAGCGCAGACAGGTGGTGCTCGCCGCGAGGCGAGCGACAGTCATACCCCCATGCAATGGGGGCGCAGGGGGAAATAACCGCCGTCCAGAGCCTGTCCTGAACGCAGTGAAGGATCCGACGACCACCGGTAAGCCGTTCATCACGGAGTCGGGTTTGCAGCCGGGCGACCGTAAAGGTATGCTGCAAGATCACAGAGGAGTCAAGCGGTGGCCAGTCGGGGAATTCTCAGAAAGTTCGTGCGGGGCGAAGTCATCTTCCGCCAGGGAGAGCCGGGTCATGTCATGTATTTTGTCCTGGCCGGCAAAGTACACATCACCCACGGCGTGCGCGGGCAGGAAAAGGTGTTGACCGTACTGGGGAAGGGCAGTTTCTTCGGCGAGCTGGCGCTCTTCACCAAGCGCAATCGCAGTGCCACGGCCACCGTGCGCGAAGACTGCGAAGTCATCGAAGTCGATGCCGAACAGCTCGAACAGTTTCTGACTGAACACCCCGAAGTCGCGCGCCAGATGGTGCACGTGCTGGCCAGGCGGCTGCGCGAGACCGACGACATGCTTGAAAACGTTCGTCTCGAAGACGCCGAGAGCCGGGTCACGAATACCCTGCTGCACTTTGCCGAAGAGGCCGGCGGTTTTTCACGCTGCGACATTCCCTACGACCTGGCCCTGCTCAGCCAGAAGACTTCACTTGCGCCCGAGACCGTGCGCCGCATTCTGCTCAAGTTGGAAAAGCACCACCTCATCGAGTACGTCGACAACCGGCTGCACGTGCCTTCGGTCGAAATGCTGCGGGGCTACCACGCCTACCTCGCCTCGCGCCTCGGCCACCCGACCGAACCGCAGGCAAAGTAACGCCCATTTGTGGAAGGTAGAGCAGGAGTGTCCGTCCTCCCCATCTTCCATCTTCCATTTGTAATTGCCATTTGGGGGAGCCGTGACTGCCACGCGGCCCGGTCATAACGACCGAACCGCGGGCAACACAGGCAGCCCCCCGCCGGAGAGGAAGAGGAAGCGAGGGACTGCTTACCTGCTAAGGTTCGAGCAACCAGCGGGATTCGCTTTCGACAGCCGACGTGACGGGAAGGGTCGTGGCACTGATGTCGCCGGAATAAAGCCCCGGCGTGTACGACGTCACTTCATCTTCGACTACGGTGTCAGTAAGTGCTGCGGCGTATTCGACCAATTCGATGTCTTGCGAGAACCGGAGTAAGCCGTTTTCCGGCCAACGGGTAATCAAGAGCCTCTTGGCTTCGAGCGCGTGCCAATATTCGCCTACGGTCAGGAATTCGCCGTCGGGCGACGCCAGAATGGCCGATATGTCGACACTGACCCATTCGTTCCTTGATCGATAATATCGCTGCCAGATCAACTCGCCTTCCTCCGTGAAGCGTGCAAGCCAGAAGCCGTTGTCGAGCGGCGCCCCTACCGTAAAAGAAGTTTCGGTGGCGGCTACGGCGCTGAGCTGGATTTCTGCAGGTAATTCGACCCCATGTGTCTCAGTGTTGTCCTTGGATATGAACTGAAGTTCGAAAATCACGTGGTAGTTGGGGGCATATTCGACTCGGTGGGTCACACGCATGTACGCGTTTGCACTTTCGACGAGCGGCGGTACGTACCAAGTGCCGCTCTGGTGCAGGCTCAGTGGGGGCGTTCCGCCCATCTTTCCCGATGGTCCGATGTGAATGCTTCCTGAGCCGCCGTTGCTCAGCATCATAGTGTCCAGCCAGTAGGTTCCGTCCGGTTCGGAAGTGATGGAGCGTATGCCCAGGTAGGACGGATTCTCCAACGCGAAGGAGAAGGCGCGACGTGGTTCTCCGTCGAAGCCGAACTCATAGGTCGTGGGTCCTGCCACGACAAAACCTTCCGAGGTAACCCCAAGGGCGTACCGGTAGCCCGATGTCTTGTTGGGAACCGATATCTCCCAGTTGTGGCTACCGTTATTCGCCAGCGAAAGCAATGTGGTCGCCGGCGCAGGAGCCGGCTGATCGTAGCCGTCGACCGGCGTGTGTACATTCAGAAACACGTATCCGTCGGGCGTGGTGCTTGCGGCCCACATTTCACTGTCCATCAGTACATAACCGCTCGGGGGCACACCCGTAACCAGCGACCAGACGGGCTGATGGGTCACCGTTACGGTTGCCATGGCGGCGTATCGGTCGGAGAATGCCGCCCGGGCGATGACGTGATAGGTTCCGGCCGTCGGAGGCGGTGAGTAGACTCCATTTTCGTCGACCGAACCGCCGAAATCGCCTTCCAGAATGGACCACTCAACATCGGTCGGCCACTTACGCTTGTGGTGCCCGCTTTCAGGGATGATGCCTTCGAGCTGGAGCGTCTGCGCGGTTGTGACGTAAGAGAAAGCCGGGGTGAGCCTTACCAGATCGGTCGGAAAGGTCACGGCTACGCTGGCACGGCTCGCGGCTTCGGGGTATTCGCGGCTTCTCGCGACAAGGTGGAAGGTTCCGGGCCACTCCGGCGCCGTGTAGACACCCGCGGACGTAATGCTTCCCCCATCCTCTTCTTCGATTTCCCAGAGAACGCCGGGATCGGTTGCGCCTGTGACATGGGCGCGAAGGGCCAGCTTCTCGCCGAAAGCCAGGGGGGCGCCGTCAATGGAAAAGGAGACGGTGGTCGCGGAGCCCGGTTCGGGGGTGATGTCGTCCGATGCCGGGTGCTTCATACCTGGTTCGGGTGAAGCACAAGCCACAACGAGAGTGCCCACAAGCAGGGCGCCGATGGCGACGCTGAGTTTACGGGTGAACATGATTTACCTCGATGTTCAGCGGGCTGGTTCCGACGGTCGCCGGTATGGGGTACGGCTGCCACCTCATCATTGATGTTGAGCTGCTGCCGACGAGAGTCTTCGGCGTCGCAGGCGTGAACGTGGTGGAGCTGAACGGCTCCTTGTGTTTCCAGGTGAACGGCAGTTCGCCCATCGGCTCGAGATAGCCGTCGGCAGGAAGCCGGACAAGCACGTGCTTCCTCTTCCATTGTTTATCGCTCACCCAGAAAAGCGCCAATAGAGCAATACTTTCGTCGTTGGCATTTAGCGAGAGGTCTATGACCCCAATTCCGATAGACTCGAAACCCAAGCCTTCCTTGTAAGTCGTGAACGAGAGAGACCAATTTGCCTTACCTGTCGAAGGATCTATAGCGGCGACCCAATCTTCCGACGTCGGAGCAGACTGACAAAAATGGTCAATCTTGAACAGAAGGCGACGAGTTCCCAACCTGAACCGTCCGGGAGTGACGCGACAGTCACGATAAAAGAACTCAGTGTATTCTACAGCTCTACCGTCGGGTGCTTCCTTTACAAGAATGAACCCCCCTTCAAGGTATTCGCATATGTAAATCGAGAAAGAACCCAAAACGTTACGCCCGAGGGATGCCGATGGGTTGACGTCAAAGTACCCCTCATCACAGCCACCGATATAATGCTGATACTCTGCCCAGCCCTCGACAGGGTAACCCTGCCAGTCGAAGGGCCGATTGCCGACGTATACGTTACCGTCAGAGCCCGCTGTAAGCGCATCTATATGGTCGTTCAGGTACTGCCGACGGCCCCATTCCGGGGTTCCGTCGGCGTGAAAGCCGGCCATGCGACCGCTTCCCGCCAGGATGAATTGGTCATCGTTGGCGGTAAGCGCCTGAACAAAACCGTCAAATTGCGAAATCTCTCGCGCCCAGACCATCGCACCGGTCGGGGTCAGGCGAGCGGTGACTTGGCCGGCCGCCAGAATGTCTCCATTTGAGAGCGGTTCGGCGCGTTGAAAGGGGAGCGAGGTTTCGATACTGAGATCCGGTTGGCCCTGTTCGTCAAAGCTGAACAGCCAAGGCACGCCCGATACGGTTCCCGTGCCGTAAAGCCGCCCGTCGTCAGTGAACTTGATGGAATTCACCTCGGCGCCCTCGGGCAGCTCGACCACCCACATGGGGGTGTGCGTGACGCTCGCGGTAACAAGCGTCGAGAACAGGCCGTCTTCAGACCAGGCGCGCAGGTGATAGGTGCCCGGCTCGTCGGGAGCGGTATAGAGGCCGGAATTGTCGATGGTGCCGCCGTCGGGCGTTTCGACCGTCCACGTGACGGCGGTGCTCCAGGTGACTTCCGTGATGGGGCTGGTCGGCACCACCGCGTAGAGCTGACGCTGTGTGTTCGGCAGCAGGTTGATGACCGGGGGTACCTGAATGAAGTCGTCGGGAAAGCGCACGTCGACGGTCACTTCTACCGCGTACTCGGGATGCGCCCGGCTTGCGGCTATGAGGTGGAAGGTTCCCGGGAAGTCGGGCGCTGTGTACAGGCCGTGCCGGTTGATGCTTCCGGCGTTCTCGGTTTCCTTCAGGCTCCACTCAACCCCCACGTCGATCGGGCCGGTCACGTAGGCGCGAAAGGTGCGCGACTCACCAAAGACCAGGGTGTCTCTTGAAGGTTTCACGGCAATACGTACTTCGGGCGTGCGGTCGGTACTCTGAGGGAATCTGTCGTGAGCAGTTCCACAAGCAGCCAGGAAGGCCATGCCGACGATGAGCACGAGTTTTTTCGTAGTATCCATATCTTTCTCAGTGCTCAGGGTTCAGGGTAATAGGGGTACTCGCTTTCGAACCAGTCTTCATCGGGCGAGGGCTCACCACTCAAGCACATTTTGTAGTCGCCGTTTTCAACCGGCACGTTTCGCTTCCAGGGGGCCGAGTAGTCGTAGGCGAAAGCCTGCACTGCGGTCGATGCCGAGTCGCCGTATTCGTTGTAAGCCATGACGAAGTACGTGCCGGCGTACAGGTCGTTCCAGGTGTCGACAAGAGAGGGCCAACCCCGCCCGCGATCGTAGTGCTTCAACTCTTCTGCACGGTCGACAACACCGGCTCTGTCGCTGGGTACCTTGAAAGACTGAGGGCCAATGACACGGAATCCTGCTTCAAGGCCGGAATTATCCGTCCACAACAAACAGAAGCCCTCCCACAGGCCGATTTCTACGACTCGAATGTCAGATGGCACTGCTGGAACCGGCAGGCCGATGTCTTCGACGGTGTCACCGGAAATGCGTACGTTCTTACGGTATTCGTCTACCTGCAGTTGGTATTGACCGTCATCGACATTGCTGAGCTCGTAGTAGCCGTCGGCGCCCGAGGTGGTGGCTTTGACGAGGCTTCCCCGTGTGGTGAGCTTGACCTGGCGTTGCAGACCCGCGCCGTCTTCGACCGAGGTAATGATACCGCTCAGTCGGTACTTGCCCGGCACGGGCGCGCCGGGGTTGCCGGCCTGCACGCCGCAGCCGCCGAGAACGAGCAGTGCCAGGAGTATCGTTCGTTGTTTCAAATTCATACCGGTTGTCCTTTGCGGATATGCGGGGCTTTCTCAGTGGCCTCGACCGACGAGCGCAGGAGCGGAAACGCCTGCAGGCTTACCTGAAAGACTTCGTTCTTGTCGCCCGGGTGGTTTTCGAGCAGGCGCAGTACGTCTTCTTCAAAGCGACGGCACAGGGCCTTGAGTTCGTCGAGCGCGTCGGCGGGGGCAGCGGCCGTGAGCACGTGGTAATGGCGCTCTTGCATCGGCACTTCCTGCAGGGCGTCGGCCGCCTTCATGAGTGCGGTCTCGTGGTAGGCGTACAGGTAAATGTCCTGCACGTCGTCGCCGGTGCTCACGTTCGGCGTTGCCTGGCGCCACGAGCCGTCGGGCTCTTCCTGTACCAGGCCCGATTCGACCAGCGATTTCATCAGGCGCTTGACGGTAGAGACGGTCAGCGCCGGGGTGAATTGCGCGGCAATCCACGCGGCGTCGGGCCGGAAACCGGGAAAGGAAATCATCTCGAAGATGACGGGGGCGAGCCAGTGCCTGAAGAAGGTGAGCTGGGCCTGCTCCATGGGGGCGATGTCCCTGCGGTTCGTGTGCCCGACCACGCGTTCGTAGTACTGGCTGCGTTCCTGCGGCGTTCGGGCCTGGTTCATGAACACCAGGTCTTCGAAGTACATGGCTTCGGACGGGTCGAGCTGTAAGGCCGTTGCGAAACGGCGAATACTGCGAACCGAGAGGTTGCGCTTGCCGTCGATGATCAGGCGCATGATGTTCGGCGCGCCGAAGCCGGCCTGCCGGGCGAACCATCGCATGGAGTAGCTGCCGGTCGAGCGCTTCCACTCCATCCAATCGTTCAGGTACTGCCGGTAGTCGGCGTACTGGTATAGGTTTGGCCTTGTCTGCATGTGTCACAGAGTATCAGAGCGGTCGGGTAGCGTCGCGCTTGGAAATACGGCGCCAAGGGTATCGGCTGTATACAGAAGTATTCGAAAAGTGTGGGTTCGTGTTTTTGTTGGTCGTCTGAAATCCCTTTGGCTTATGTGGAATGGTGTGGATTGGTGAATACTTTTATCCGGCATCCGGATCGGGCGATGGCGCTGCCTGTCAACAGCGGTGTGTGGGGGAAGGCCCGGCGTGAGCCGGCGTTTTGCGCGTGCCGAGATCTTGAGGATTCAACGGCCCAACCTGCTAGACACCCCCCTCGCAAGTTCGCTAGAATGTGCGCGTGGGCCGGGGGTCGAATCGACCCTCGCGGTCTCTCCATTCCCACTGTCTTTTCGCCTCATTCAGCCTCTGTTCGACTGCATGCCGACGGCTCCTTCCTCGAGAGGCCCGGCGCCGCATGGCGGTCGGATTCACCTGCATTCGGAGTTTTCCGTGTCTTCGGTTAATCGCGAACGACTTATTCAGCTGTTGCTCGACCTGGTGGTCATCGACAGTCATTCGAAAGAAGAGCGCCAGGTCGCCGACTTTCTCATCGACTACTGCCGGGCCCGGGGCGCCGAGGTCGAAGAAGATGGGGCGGGCGAACAGGTGGGGGGAAACGCCGGAAACCTCTTCGTGCGCTTCAAGGGGAATAAACCCGACGCCCAGCCCATCTTTCTCTCGGCGCATATGGATACGGTCGTGCCGGGGAAGGGGGTGAAGCCCCGCCGCGAAGGCAACCGCATTACCACCGACGGCACCACCGTTCTGGGCGGCGACGACAAGAGCGGAATCGCGGCCATTCTGGAAGCGATTGAAGTGATTCGGGAAAACGATTCTCCCCACGGCGACATCGAGATCGTCTTCACCATCTGTGAGGAAATGGGGCTGGTGGGCGCCAAGCACTTCGACGTCTCGAAGCTGACGGCGAAACACGGCCTCGTGCTCGACAGCGACGACGTCGGTTTTCTGTTTACCCGCGCGCCTTCGGCCGACCGCATGGAATTTCGCGTACGCGGACAGGAGTCGCACGCCGGCATGTTTCCCGAGCGGGGCATTAACGCCATCAAGGTGGCGGCCGACGGTATTGCGAACATGCGTCTCGGCCGCATCGATCATGAGACCACGGCCAACATCGGTATCGTGCGCGGCGGCGAGGCCGTGAACATCGTGCCGAACGAAGTCGTGCTCGAGGGCGAGGCGCGCAGCCTCGACCCCGCCAAGCTCGACGCGCAGACCGCCCACATGAAAGCCTGCCTCGAGGAAGCGGCGGCAAAATACAGCGTCGAGCTGAACGGTCACCGGGTCGCCGCCCGCGTCGAGTCGTACATTGAACGGGATTACGACCGCATGAACGTACCCGACGACTCGCGCATCGTGCAGCTGGTGTTCAAGGCGGCGCACGGGTTGGGGCAGACGGTACGCACGCAGGCATTCGGCGGCGGCTGCGACGCCAATGTCTTCAATGGAAAAGGCCTTACGGTGGCCAACCTGGGCACCGGCATGCGCGAGATTCACACCGTGCACGAGTGGATTGACCTGGACGAATTCGAGCGGTGCGCTCGTGTCGTCGCTGAAGTGATACGGCTGAACGCAGTTATCGATTGAGAGAGGCGTGGGAGCTTGGGAGGGAACACTACACGGAGACACCGAGGCGCAGAGGGGGCTCGGTAGGACCCGCGTTTCCAAGCGCTTTTGGGGCTGCGTTTTTCTGATGTGTCCTTGCCGGACAAACCTCTTTTTTCAAGCTCGCGGCAGGGCCAAACAACTGCTTCCTGGCATTAGTATATTCTGGTTCAGATACCGTTAAAATCTCTCCAGGTCCTGCGCTGCAGGCTATTGGGTGTGTAGCGCGCTACGCATTGGGTTATGGTTTGGATGGCGTCTGTCGTTCGCGCACTCATCCTGCTCTGTGTCTCGGCGCCTCCGTGTAAGCTTTTCGTTACGCGTTCCCCGTTCCGCGTTTGTGTGTGTTCCGCGTTTCCTTCGACCGCTCGCCCCGAAGGCTTTCGGGGTCGGATCTTCTGCCTGTTTCGCCTAGCCTGACCGTAGTCCGACGTTGACTTGCGTGAATTTCAGGAAGGGCAGGTAACATGCGAAAACGAGATATCCGAAAGGCCGTACAGATCGATCACCACCGCGCCTGGCTCTACACCGTCACCCCGGGCCAGGGCGAACCCGAAATGTTTTATGTCTACAGCGACGCGCCCCGGCAGATTCGGCGCATCATCGAAGACTATGAGACGCGCCACGTAAAGGCCGATCGCGAACATCACATCGCCGACTTCTATCGCAGCATGCTCGATCACCTGGCCGACGCCACCGAGATTGTGCTCTTCGGGCCGGGGCAGGCCAAGGATGAGCTAACCAACTGGATTCGCGACGAAGCACGGTTCAACGGAATCATCGTGCGCACGTTCACCACCGAGTGGTTGAGCGAGAAAGATTACGAGACCTTCCTGCGCGACAAACTGCGCCTCGGCGACGAGGTGCCCATGGTCTTTCACCGCGAGGGCCGCTTTATTCCCCATCGCCGCATGGGTGGGCCCGGCGCGCCCGTCGACCCGGCCGATTACCGCCGCACGGCCGACGTGAAGAACAATCCGCCCAGCGCGCGGGAGCCGTGATGCACGGTCGACCCGGGCGGTGCTGAGAGTCGGTGAGGGAGAGAATGGGAGAGCGGGAAACCTGTTGACCGGCGCTCCACCCTCGTGGGTTGTACGTTACCCCGACTTTACGAATCGAAGAGGAAGCCCGTCTGCGGCGCGTCGGTGGCGGCAGCCGGTTCGGGGGCGTGGGCAAGCATCGCGGGGCGGTAGCGCTCCCGAATTTCCACCAGGGTGTGTTCGAAGGCCGGTTCCTGGGGTATGGCCTGGTCGACCAGGAAACGCTCGACGCCTGTGAGGAACCATGACAGCCGGTCGCGCATTTCGTTTACGTCGAGAATGCCGCGCAGCCGGTCGAGGCGTATCTTGATGAGGGCCGTCTGAATGACGTCTTCGAGGCAGTAGGCCGCGATTTCCATGATGCGGCCTTCCTTCCACGCAGGATAGACCTGTGAGCCGTCCATCTGATCCTTGCCCGGCAGGCCTATGAGCGAGGCCACGGTGCGCAGGCTGTAACCGGCCTTGCTGCCGTAGTTGGGTATGTATTCGACCAGATCGAGGTGCTCGTCTTCGCTGTAGCGGTGGCGGTAGGTGTCGAACTTCTCGGTCGGCTTGAAGTACGTGGCCGAGCTCAGCAATTCGTACTGCAGCGAGCGTACCTCGACCACCCGCATGTCGAAGGCCTTGCCGTTGAAGCTGACCAGACGCCGCAGGTGCTGGGAATGGGGGTCGGGCTCGATGGCCTGCCAGAAATTCCCCAGAAGCGTTTCTTCGTCGGGCGATTTGGGGCGGCCTTCGATGAAGAGCAGCGGGCGCACGGCGCTTTGCTGATAGTCGAGCAGGCAGGCGACGATGACGATGGGCTTCTGAAAAGCCTCGGGTAGAATGCCGTCGGGCTCGCGTCCGAGGGCCGCCAGGGTCGCGGCGATGGCTTCGTCGTCGCTCATGTCGTCGTCGCCGTAAACCTTGCGGCAAAGCGCCACGTCGGGAATGGTTTCGATGTCGAAGACGAGGTCGGGGCGCAGAGCAAGGTTGCGAAATGTCTTGGGCGGCATGGGTCGTATTCAGAGGGAAGGGCGGGTACGCCGGCCCCCGGCGCAGCCGCGACGGAGGCAATCGAGCACACTATAACAGAGACATGCGGCACGGCCAACCGCGAGGTTGGTCAAAACGGTGTTCCGAAAACGGAAAAATGTGGTAAGATTGCTTTCCCGGAGGGGCCCTGCAGGGCTACCCTTCCGGAGTACTGTATCGACGAGCCTACCGTCGGGTAGGTAGGGCCGTCGCGAAACCCCAGCAGGAGACTTTGTCAGATGAGTGAACTCAGACACCACCTACGCCGTGCGCAGTGCGGGGTCAGCCTACTCGGACTCAAGGGACACCAGAAGATTTCACCGGCGCGCAAGGTCGCCGAGCAGGCACGTAAACGCGGCCAGAAGGTCTTTCTGATGTTCGAAGACCGCCGTGTGACCTATGCCGAGTTTGACCGACAGGTAACCCGCTATGCCCGCGCCATGGCTGCCCTGGGTCTGAAGAAGGGCGATGTGGCGGCCGTGGTCATGGAAAACCGTCCCGAGTATCTTTACGCGGTTTATGGGCTGAACCGCATCGGCGTGACCTCGGCGCTCATCAACACCAATCTGGTCGGCAAGCCGCTGATTCACGTGCTCAACTCATCGAACATGAAGGCGCTGGTGGTCGGCCCCGAATGTCTCGACAACGTGCAGGCCGTAATGTCGGAGCTCGACCTTCCGGCCGACAAGATTCTGGTCGAGCGCACCGAGCAGAAGGACGCCCCCATGCCCGCCGGCGCGCAGGATCTGCTGGCCGTGGCCGATGCACCGGGCGACCCGCTGGCCGGTCGTGAATTGAATCCGGGTACCGGCGACGATTATTTCGTTTACATCTACACCTCGGGCACGACCGGTCTGCCCAAGGCCGGCCGCTTTCCCAACGTGCGCTTCTTCGCCGGCGCCTACGGCATCGGCGGTTTCGGCGTGGCCTGCAGCTCCGACGACGTCATTTACACCTGCCTGCCGCTCTATCACGCAAGCGCCTTCGTGCTCGGCGTGAGCTTTGCCCTCGTACACGGCGGTCAGCTCGCCCTTGCCCGCAAGTTCAGTGCCAGCCGCTTCTGGGACGACGTGCGCCGCTACGAAGCCACCGTTTGCGTGTACATCGGCGAAATCTGCCGGTACATCATGGCCCAACCCCCCCGGCAGGACGACCGCCTGCACAAGGTACGCGCCTTTACCGGTAACGGCATGCGTCCCGAAATCTGGCGCCAGCTTGTCGACCGCCACGGCGTGTCGAAGGTGCACGAGTTCTACGCCGCCACCGAAGGCAATGCCAACATGGTCAACATCGACGGCCATATCGGCGCCGTCGGGCAGATGAACCCGATTACCAGGCTCGCCTACAATGTGGCGCTCGTGAAGTGGGATCCGGAAACCGAGCAGCCGATTCGCGATGCGCGCGGTTTCTGCATTCCCACCGACGACAACGAACCCGGCGAGCTGCTCGGCAAGATCAATCCGAAGAAGGTCAGCGCCCGCTTCGACGGTTATGTCGACCCCGAAGCCACGAAGAAGAAGATTGCCGCCGACGTGTTCGAGAAGGGCGACGCCTACTTCCGCACCGGCGATCTGCTCAAGCGCGACGAAAACGGGTACTTCTACTTCGTCGACCGCATCGGCGACACCTTCCGGTGGAAGGGCGAAAACGTCTCGACCAACGAAGTTGCCGACGTGCTGACCGGGCATCCCCAGATCGAGGTCGCGAACGTATACGGCGTGACCATGCCCAACGCCGAAGGGCGCGCCGGCATGGCCGCCATTACCACGGCCGACAACAATGAGCCCGACTGGGCGAGCATTTTCGAGTACGTGCGGCAGAACCTGCCCGAGTACGCGCAGCCGCTGTTCCTGCGTTGGCAGCAGGAGCAGCACCTGACGGGTACCTTCAAGCTGCGCAAGGTCGAACTCCAGAAGGAAGGCTACGATATCTCGCAGGTGAGCGACCCGGTGTACTTCCGCGATACCGAAGAGGGGGCCTACGTGCCCGTTCGCGAGTCGCTGTACGCCAAGGTCATGAGCGGGGGCGTGCGCGTCTGAAGTAAACGCCTCCGACAGGTCTTTTTCCCCGCGGGGAAAACGCTTCAAGGGCGCGGCTTCGGCTGCGCCTTTTTTCTTCAGGACCCGGTGCAATATGCGCAAGAGGGAGGGGGGGGCATGCCGTTTGGGGGCAGCAGGTCGCCCATCCGATTCCCGCACGTCTACCCGTCGACGCTGTGGTAAGCTGGAAACTCGATTTCCGTTTGGCCGCAACACTCCACCCACGAAGATTCACGGACCCGCATGACCGAGAACCGCCGCCATAAGCGCTTCTCCATGATTCGCAGTTTTCACCTCGGCGATTGGTTCACGCTGGGCAACGCCGTCTCGGGCACCGGGGCGTTGTTCTCCATCATGACCTTTCTGAAAACGGGGTACGTCAGACATATCTACTTCGCGTGTGGCCTGGTGGTGGCCGCGCTGGTATTCGATGTGCTCGACGGACGGGTCGCGCGGTGGCGGCGGAAACAATCGCTCATGGGGCAGGAGCTCGATTCCCTTGCCGATGTGATTTCCTTCGGCGTGGTTCCCGCCGTTTTCGCCTACGGGTGTGGCATGCAGGGGCTGTACGATCGCATGGTTCTTATATACTTCGTCGCCTGCGGTGTTTCCCGGCTGGCCCGATACAACGTAACCGCTGCCACCTTATCGGCCGGCGGCGACAAGGTGAAGTACTATGAGGGAACCCCCATTCCTTCGTCGGTGCTGTTAGTCATCATACTGACGGTGGCGGCCGCGACCGGAGCCATCGGTGCAAATCTCTGGCTTGGCCGCCATGAGCTCGGGGGCTTCACCTTCCACCCCCTCGTATTGATGTACGCGGCATCGGGCACCCTCATGATCAGCCGAATACGCATTCCCAAACCCTGACGTACCCATGCGGGTGGGAAGGGATAGCTGCTGCGAGGCTCCACCCTGTCCTGTTCCCGTTGATTGGCTGGTTCTGCAGACGCCTTGTTCCGTGCTGCTACACTGATGGCAGAGGAATCACGACATGCGCATCGAAGTTTATGCCGACATTGCCTGTCCCTGGTGCTACATCGGGCTCCGCCGCCTGAACGCTGCCGTTGCCCGGCGCTCACAGCTCGAGGTGGAAAGGGTGTGGCGCCCGTTTCTGCTGCAACCCGACCTTTCCCCCGAAGGCATGCCCTGGGAAGAGCTTGTCGAGCGTAAGTTCGGAGGCATGGATCGGGCCCGCCCCATGTTCGAACGGGTGGCGGCCGAAGGCGCCCGAGACGGCATCGACTTTGCCTTCGAACGTATGAGTCGCGCCGCTCAGACGGCCGAAGCGCATCGCCTCGTGCTCTGGGCGCAGGAACAGGGCAAATCGCTCGCAATGGCCGATAGCCTGTTTGCCGGGTATTTCTCGGAAGGCCGTAACCTGAACGACGCGGCCGATCTGCTGGGCCTGGTTGAAAACGCAGGGCTCGACCCGGCCGCAGCCGATATCGTGCTGCAATCGGGCCGGTACGGCGACGTTCTTACCGAAAGCCTGCAGACCGCCGCGCGCCTGGGCATTCAGGGCGTTCCTTTCTACGTTATCGACGGAAAATACGGTATCTCAGGCGCGCAGCCGGTCGAATATTTCGTGCAGGCCCTCGACCAGGTTGCCGCCGAGACCGCTTGAGGCTCGGGGAAATGGGAATGCGGGAAGAGAGCGCGAGCCCTCTTCCCCCCCGGTAGCCGTCGGATGCTTACTTGACTTCGACCTTGATGCTCTTGGGCTTCTTTTCGGCCTTCTTCGGCACGAAGAGCTCGAGCACGCCGTTCTTGGCGTTGGCTTCGATGCGTTCGGCGTCGGCGTAGTCGGGCAGCATGAAGCTGCGGCTGAAGTGGCCGTAGAAGCGCTCGACGCGGTGGTAATTTTCCTTCTTGTCTTCGCGCGCCAGTTTGCGCTCGCCTTTTACGCTCAGGACGCCGTTGTCGACGTTTACCTGAATGTCCTGCGCGTCGACGCCGGGAATGTCGGCATGCAGGTGAATGCCGTTTTCGTCTTCGTATACGTCGACCTGAGGGGTCCACCCCGAGCTCAGTTCTTCTTCTCCGCGGGGGGCGAGCGACTGCCACATGCGGCTCATGTCGTCCTGCATGCGGGCCAGCTCATTCCAGGGGCTGAAACGGACAATAGCCATTGCGATTCCTCCTTCTCGTTCATCCGGAAAGCAAGTTGACGGGCGCCGGTCTGCGGCGCTTCGATATCGTCCTCTTGACCCAAATATAGCCACCGTCGGACCGGTGTCAAGGGGAACGGGGAAACGCGGAACTCGGAACGCGGAACGCGGAAAAAAAGAAACGGGAATCCGGAAACGCGGAACACGGAACACGGAACACGGAACACGGAACACGGAACACGGAACACGGAACGCGGATCACGGAACGCGGAGCACGGAAATACCAGATGCCGGTCCGGTCTGCGATCTGGGATCTGCGATCCGGGATCTCGGCAACTACGTGCAACCGTTCCGGGTGGGCGGGCGGCGGGTGAGGGCCGGGGGGTGCTCGAAACCTGGGGCTGTGGCAGGTTGAAATGGGCGGCAGTGTCGCTCTCTGCTTTGACGCGTCACCGCCGGCCCTTTACAATAAAGGAGGGAACCGGCCAACCCAGCGAGCCGCCTCAGCCCACGGGGTCTTTCTCTCGCTGAACCGTTCGATCCATAATTAAGTAGAGATTGATTTACCCAGCGAGGACCCGCATGGCGCCCCCGAAGCTTGGCATACCGCTTTCACGCCACATTCTGAACGAGCAAGGCAATTTTCCGCACGCAACGGGCGATTTTTCCCGCCTGTTGAGTCAGATTCTGCTGGCGGGAAAGGTCATTTCCCGCGAGGTGAACCAGGCCGGTCTCGTCGAAATTCTCGGGTTTGCCGGCGATAACCAGGTCAATGTTCACGGCGAGTCGCAGAAGAAGCTCGACGTATACGCCAACGACGTGCTCATCAAGGCGCTCGACCACTGCGAGTGCCTGTGCATCATGGGTAGCGAAGAGAACGCAAAACCCATCGAAATTCCCGAGAAATACCGCTGCGGCAAGTACGCCATTTCGTTCGACCCGCTTGACGGCTCGTCGAACATCGAGGCCAACGTCAATATCGGCACCATCTTCTCGATTCACCGCAAGATCTCCGACGGCGTGCGGGGAACGGAAGCCGATCTGCTGCAACCCGGCTATAAGCAGGTGGCGGCGGGCTACATTCTGTACGGTCCCTCGACCATGATGGTGTACACCACGGGCAACGGCGTGCACGGGTTTACGATGGACCCGGGCATCGGCGAGTTTCTGCTCAGCCACCCGAATCTGCGCATGCCCGAACGCGGCCAGTATTACAGCGTGAACGAAGGCAACAGCCTGTACTGGAGCGAGAGCACGCGCAAGTACGTCGAGTACCTGAAGAGCACCGGCAACAAGAACGGTAAGCCTTACAAATCGCGGTACATCGGCAGCCTGGTGGCCGACTTTCACCGCACCCTCATGTACGGCGGTATCTTCCTGTATCCCTGGGACTACAAGGACCCGAACAAGCCGAAAGCCAAGCTGCGCCTGCTGTACGAAGCCGCGCCGCTTGCGTTCCTGGCCGAGCAGGCCGGTGGTTCGGCCTCGACCGGCACAGAGCCCGTCATGGATATCGTGCCCACCGAGTTGCACCAGCGCGTACCGCTCATTATCGGCAGCGCGGCCGACGTGGCCGAGGCCGTCGAGTTCATTCGCGAAGTGCCTGCCTGACGTGGGTGCCGAGAGCGCGCAAACTTGACGGGGCGACCGGTAGTCACGTTCCCGCAAAGTTTATGCAGCGGGCGGAACCAAGATTCCGCCCGCTGTTTTTTTGTGCTCTTCGCGAGAAGAGCGACTTCAGAACGACCCGCCGATGCGCAGGTAGGGCAGGCCCAGAAAGTCTTCGGCGAGCCATTCTTCGGTCATGGGAATGACCAGCATGAGGTCGGCGAACAGCCGGCGGCCGCCGATGCGAAAGCCCAGATCGACATAGCCGGTGTTTTCGACGGGGCCGTCGTCGAGAACATTATCGCCGTAGCCCACGTTCACGAAGCCGCGCAGGTTACGGCGCAGTACGGCTTCGCCGCCCACCATGAGCTCGGGTATGAGCATGTGTCCGGGCCGGCCGTCGGTGAAATCACGCAGCATCTTTTTCGTCTGCACCCTGATACCGTGAAGGCCCGCATGCAGGGCGCCCCGCTCGAAGTCGCGGGTGTAGGCGAGGGTCAGGCGCTCGACATTGTCGCCCTTCGAAAACACGCCCGCATCGGCAGCCACGGCCACCGCCAGGTTATGTTCGGGTGTTCTTACGAGCGCGTACTTGAGCTCGAGTCCGAGCGAAACCAGCCACGCCGTGCGAAGTTCGACGGTCAGGTTCTCGGAAACGCCCCAGGCAAGGCGCCACATGAGAAACTCCTCGAGGGAAACGTACACCTCATCCATATCGAGCACGCGACCCGACGGAAGAATACCGGCGTTCAGGCTGCCGGCCATGCGGGTTATGGCTGGTTGTACCGCAGGCTCGCGAAGGGGCGCCTCCGCCTGCTTTTCGCGTTCCGGTCGTTCGGACGCGTTCGTTTGAACTCCTTGATCCATGCGGGTTTCAGTCTTTTCGATTGTGTCGCTCACGTCATCGCCCGCTGACATCGATGTCATGGGCGCGGCCTCTGTTGAAGCGGTCGCAGGCACGTTCAGAATCTGCGCGGTCAGCGCGATACCCATGAAAACACTTGTGAAGGGCATCTCAACTCCTGGGGGTAACACTTATGACGTGTTACGGGAGCGAGAAGCGTGCCATGAGTAAATGGCAGCTTGCAGACAGTGGCAGACCTGAGGCCCGTAATTCCGGCTTATGGATTATGGATTGGGGACTAAGGATTGCCGTAGCAGATTTGCAGCCCGATGCCGGAAGGTCAGGCCCGGACGCGCCGCACGGCGCCGCGTGTTATTCGACAAGGCGCACGATCAGAACGACGACCATGATGAGTAAGATGATGGTGCCGATAACGACATTGACCGGGTTGCCGATGTGTCGCTCGGTCTCGAGGGCGTCGGCGAAACGGCGCACTTCGGTATCGTTCATACCGGCCAGCTTGCGCTCGACCTCGGAGTCGGACAGGCGAATGCCGGTTTCCTGCTCGTGCACGTTCAGGGCCCTATGTATGCGCCCCAGGTCCTGCTGGCGGGCCGCCGACAGGGTTGACGACTGGGCCGGGGCGGCCGTTGCGGTAAGCAGGAATGTTAGCAGTGCGCTGAGAATCATTGGCGTATCACCACAATAAGCAGAAAAACGGTTAGAAACGAAAGAACGGCGGTGATGCTCATGATGAGAGGAGCAGGGCGGGAGGTGCCGACGGTGCCGGCCAGTTCGGCCAGGCGTTCGGCCGGAAGTGCTTCGACGGCTTGGCGGGCCGCAACCCGTTCAAAGCCGATGCCGACCAGACGGTCGATGAGAACGGCCTGCTGCAGGCGCACCCGCAGGTCGGTTGCCGGTCGGTCGGCGGGCGCCACGGCCGTCATGAACAGCAGCATGGCGGTAGTCAGCAGGCCTATTTCTAACAGCCGTTCCCATGGCAACCGACGAAGCATTCCTCCCCCTGGGCTTTTCTCTCTTTCCAAAATAGCAAGAAATCTGCCTGGTGTGGCGCGGCCAGGCTGTGAGGGGCCAGACGGTGTACTTTCCGCCTTGACAGTCTTCGATTCGGCGTGGTAGAGTTTCGTTGACTGAATCATCATTCAGTGGATTCCCGGTCATCCCGGCCGATAGCCACTGGTTAACCCCAGGGGAGCTTTTTTGCTTTCCCCGCCGTAAGGAGATGAGCCTCATGACGCCCAAGGAGATCTTCGAGAAAGAGATTCCCGCGAACATCGAAAAGAACGCGGACAAGGTCAAGTCCATGAACGCCACCTACAAGTTCAACGTAACCGGCGACAACGGCGGCGTATGGCGCGTTCAGCTGGGCGAAAATTCGCAGGTCATGGAAGGTGAAGGCGACGCGCAGTGCACCATCACCGTTGCCGACGAAGATTTCGTCAACATCGTCAGCGGCAAGCTGAATCCGCAGATGGCCTTCATGAGCGGCAAGCTCAAGGTTCAGGGCGACATGGGCCTGGCCATGAAGCTCGGCAACGTGCTCGGCGGCTGATTGATTTCTGCCTGATTTGTGGCCCGGAAGGCATGCTTTCCGGGCCTTTTTTCTGTCTGGAGGGTTCTTGCCATGCGTCCACTCGAAGGTATTCGCGTTCTTGACCTGAGCCGGCTGCTGCCCGGTCCGTACTGCTCACTGCTGCTGGCCGATCTGGGCGCCGACGTCGTCAAGGTCGAAGATACGAAGCAGGGCGACTACATTCGCTGGAGCCCTCCCTATCAGAACAACCAGTCGGCCTTGTTTCTGGCGCTCAACCGCAACAAGCGCTCGATCCGGCTCGACCTGAAGAATCCCGAAGGCGCCGCCGTGTTCAAGCGCCTGGTCGAAGACGCCGACGTGGTGCTCGAGAGCTTTCGCCCCGGGGTCATGGATAAACTGGGCATCGGCTGGGATGTGCTGCGTGAAATCAATCCGCGCCTGGTATACTGCGCCATTTCGGGGTACGGGCAGAACGGACCCTATCGCGACAAGGCCGGCCACGACCTCAACTACCTTTCGCTGGCCGGCTTCGAGAGCATTACCGGCGTGCCCGGTCGGCTTGCCCTGCCCGGCGGCCAGATTGCCGACGTAGGCGGCGGCGCGCTGTCGGCGGCGGTGGGCATTCTCGCGGCCCTGCTGCAGCGGCAGCAGACGGGCGCCGGCAAGTTCGTCGACATTTCCATGACCGACGGCGTGCTGGCCTTCATTACCATGCATCTGGGCGCCTGGTTTGCCGACAAACAGGTGCCCGGACCGGCCGACATGACCCTGAACGGCGCCTACCCCTGCTACAACGTTTACGAAACCAGGGACGGAAGGTGGATGAGTCTGGGCGCTCTCGAGCCGAAGTTCTGGCTGAACTTCTGTCAGGCCGTCGGGCGGCCCGACCTGGCCGACAAGGCTTTCGATCGGGGTGAAGGCGAAGGTACGCCCTACGCCGAGGTGGTCGCCCTTTTCAAGGAACGCACCCTGGCCGAGTGGTCGGAGCTGTCGGCCGCCAATGACTTCTGCGGCGAGCCCGTGCTCAATTTCGACGAGCTTGAAAGCCACCCCCTGCACCAGGCGCGCGGCAACTTCTATCGCGTGCAACACCCGACCGAGGGAGAAATGCTGCAGGTTCGCACACCGGTGCGCTTTCTGGGCGAAGAACCCGCTGAAGCACGCAGCCTGCCTCCGGGCCTGGGCGAACACACCGACGAATGCCTGAAGGCCACGGGGTACACCGAAGAAGACATCGCCGCGCTGCGAGAGAAAGGGGCTATTGCCTAGCCCCCAGGAAGATTGGCGCATTGCACATGCGCCTGCATTTGGATAAAATTGTAGGCGTCATGAAACCCAAAATTCTGATCGTCGACGATGTTCGGGCAATTGTGGAGCAGGAGAAGGAAATTCTCGCGCCCCTCGATGTCCAGATCCTTACCTCCGAGCACGGCACCGAGGCGCTGAAGCTCATTACGCAGGAAAAGCCCGACATCGTGCTGCTCGACCTCATGCTGCCCGGCATGAACGGCGACACCATCTGCAAGTTCATCAAGGCTCGCCCCGAGCTTTCGCACACCTCGGTCGTCATGGTCACCGCCCGCGACGACGAGCGCGAGCTGCAGCGCTGTTTCGCCAGCGGCTGCGACGCCTACGTGACCAAGCCCATCGACACCGAAGACCTGCTGAACAAGATTCAGATTCTCATCGACGAGATCGAAGAACCCATCTGAAGATCGCAGATCGCAGATCCCAGATCCCAGATTCCAGAAAGAGGGGACGGGGATTCGGACTTGCGTGTACTCCGTCGACCTGGTTCTTCCCTCCGGAAATAAATGCATCGAGCACGAAGCGGAAGGATACCGTCTGCGCCGTGTAGCGGTCCTTTGCGATCTGCGATCTGGGATCTGCGATCCCAAAGGGCTCAGCTGTTCAGTTCTTCGTCGGCTGCGGCGAGGTGCTCGAGCGCCAGCGGAATGACGTCGACCTGCGGCTTGTATTTGTCGAGGGGAATGGGGGGCGTGGCGAGCGCACGGCCCAGCAGCATGTACTCTTCGGGCACGTGGGCGATGCGATGCTCGCTGTTGATGGCGATGAATTGCTTCGACAGATCGGCCAGATTCTTGTTCATGTGCGCGACCAGGTCATGGCCGTGCTTGAAGTGCTCGAGAATCATGTCGGTGAGGGCATAGCCGTATTCCACCCATTTCTGCAACGACTCGGTCGTTCCCACCTGCGTGCGGAAGCCTAGCTCCTGCAGCACCTCGGCCGCCCCTCGCGGGTCGCGATTGAGATACGACTGCACCACCTTGAGCACGCCCCGGCGAAACTCAGGCTTCAATTCCTTGATACAGCCGAAGTCGAGCAGCACCAGTTTCTCGTCGGGGGTGATGAGGAAGTTGCCCGGATGGCTGTCGGACTGGAAGGTGCCCTTGACCACCCAGGTGTAGAGGGCGAAGTCGACGAAGGTTTCGAAGACCATGTCGCGGTCTTCCTGCGGGGCGCCGTCGAACCATTCGAGAATGCGCTTGCCCTCGATATAGTCCATGCAGAGCAGGTGGCGGGTGCAGAGTTCCTCGACCGGAGTCGGCACGATGACGCTCTTCCACTCGGCGAAGTGCCCGGCCATTTTCTTCTGGTAAACGAGTTCGTTCTCGTAATCGAGTTCGCGTTCGATGTAACCGAACAGCTCGCGAATCATGGCGTTGTGGTCAATGCCCGAGCGCAGTTCGGGGTAGGTCAGCTGAATGGCCTTGATATACCAGGGCAGCATGCTGCTGATGAGCTGGAGATCCTTGGTGAAGAAGGTCTCAAGCCCCGGATACTGCACCTTGAGCACTACCTGGCGCCCGTCGGTCAGCTCGGCGCGGTGTACCTGGGCGATCGAGGCCGAGGCAAGCGGCTGCTCCGACACTGAGTTGAAGTGCTTGCGCCAGTCGGGGCCGAGTTCGGCCACCAGACGGGTTTCAAAAGCGGAAAAGGGAACCGGCGCGACCTGATCCTGCATCTTGGCGAATTCGATGAGGTAGGGCGGGGGAAGAATCGCCTGCGTCGAGAGAAACTGCGCCAGTTTGATGTAGGCGCCGCGCAATCGCGAAAAGGTAATGAAGAGTCGCTTCGCCTGGCGCTCGTGCACGCGGTCAAGCGCTTCTCGGCGTTTGCCTTTACCGATGAAGCGGTAGGTTATCAGGCGGTACCAGAGGTAGGACACGAGTACGAGCGCAATTTGGGTTACGGCGTATGCCGTACGAAGGAAGCGATTATTCATAATCCGATGTACCGATTCAGTGGCGCGATCCTTTTAACACAATGCGGCATTTTCCGCGAACAGAAGACTCCCGGCCTGCGGGCGCGTCATCGAGACGGGGCGCTGCAGGGTAGGGGAATGCCGGGTATGCCGACTTAACGTTCGCGGCGGCGTGTTTTTCCGGTGGCTGCGTTGGCAAGGCGAAGCACGTAGCCGAAGTCGCCTTCGATACGAACGCCGCTGGCGCGCAGCAGCTGGTCGACCGCGATGGTCTGGCCCTGCAGGCTTGCCACGAAGTCGAGCGTGGTGTGAATGGTGGCCTTGGGGGCGGTGCCGCGCGGCACATCGCCGATGTAGACTTCGACCGTGCGCTTGTCGCCCAGATCGTCGAGCAGGAACTTCAGTGAACCCTTCAGGGTTTCCAGCGGGGGAAACTGAAAGGTGGCCGGAATGGGCGGCGCCTCGGGTACTTCGTCGGTGGCCTGGCTGCGGGCGAAGCGGGCCAGCTCCTTGAAGTCGTCAAGCGAGAGAAATACGCGTACGTCGCCCTCGAATGCCTCGTCGCCGCCCACGGAGGTGAGCGTCGTGCCGTCGAACCGGTAAGCATATGTTCCGTCATCGTCGAGGTGCACCGACAGCGAATAGGGCACGGCCGGAACCTTGTTGCGTTCGGTGCCGCGCTGGAACATTTCAGGCACGAATTCGAGAAAGAAGGCGTCGGGGTTGGAAGGTACGCGAATCGACATGCTCGTTCTCCGGGAAAACAAACATGCTATCACGAACGCTTGGGTGGGCCAACCGATCGGTAGGGGGGCCGGCGGCCGATCGCAGATCCCAGATCGCAGATCGCAGAGGGAACGCCTGCGACGAAAATCCACACACAATCCTTAATCCACAAGACGGGTGCTTGGGAATCGGGTACTGGGCCGACCCAATGGGGTGCCAGGGGGATATTATTTACGGGTGCCTACCAGGCGTGACTGGAATATGCCATCTGCTATCAGTTCGGTATACCGTAAGACCGTGGTCTCCTTGGTCTGCCGTCTGAAACCTGCCATCTGTGATTCCCGTTCGCCCTTGCATTCCGCGCCGCAGGTCTTATATTCAGGTCAAAGGGAATGCAGCGAAGCATGTTGGTTGCTTCCGACTGGACATTTCCAAGAGGAGATTCGCAAGATGCGACTGGACAAATTTACCGTAAAAGCGCAGCAGGCCGTACAGGACGCCGTAGGACTCGCGACCCGGAACGGAAACCCGGAAGTCGATGTCGAGCACCTGCTGGTGGCCCTGTTCAACGACTCCGAGGGGCTTACGCGTCCGCTCATGCAGAAGGCGGGGCTCGATGTCGACACCCTGCTGTCGCAGTTCAACGATGCGCTCGACAAGCTGCCGAAGGTGCAGGGCGGCGCGCAGCCGAATCTGGCCGGGCGGCTCGGGCGGCTCGTAACCAAGGCCGAAGACGAAGCCAAAGGACTCAAGGACGAATACGTCAGTACCGAGCATCTGCTGCTTGCCGCCCTCGACGCGGGGGGAGAATCGGGCCGTATTTTCAAGGCTTTCGGACTCGAACGCAATCGGCTCATGCAGGTGCTGCGCACGGTGCGCGGCAACCAACGCGTTACCGATCAGAACCCCGAAGACAAGTACCAGGCGCTCGAACGCTACGCCAAGGATCTGACCGAAGCGGCCCGGCAGGGCAAGCTCGATCCGGTCATCGGCCGCGACGAAGAAATCCGTCGTATCATTCAAGTACTCTCGCGGCGCACGAAGAACAACCCGGTGCTCATCGGCGAGCCGGGTGTCGGTAAGACGGCCATCGTCGAAGGGCTCGCCCGCCGCATCATTGACGGTGACGTGCCCGACGGTCTGCGCGACAAGCGCATTCTTTCACTCGACCTGGGCTCGATGGTGGCCGGCGCCAAGTATCGGGGCGAATTCGAAGACCGCCTGAAAGCCGTGTTGAAGGAAATTACCGGTTCGGAAGGCGAAATCGTCGTTTTCATCGACGAGCTTCACACCCTGGTCGGGGCCGGCGCGGCCGAAGGCGCCATGGATGCCTCGAACATGCTCAAGCCGGCCCTGGCGCGCGGCGAACTGCACATGATCGGCGCCACAACGCTCGATGAGTACCGTAAGCATATCGAGAAGGACGCCGCGCTCGAGCGCCGTTTCCAGCCGGTGCTGGTACAGGAGCCGACCGTCGAAGACACGATCTCCATTCTGCGCGGACTCAAGGAACGCTACGAAGTGCACCACGGCGTGCGCATTACCGACGCGGCCATCGTGTCGGCGGCGACTTTGTCGAACCGCTACATTACCGACCGTTTCCTGCCCGACAAGGCCATTGATCTGGTCGACGAAGCGGCCAGCCGCCTGCGCATTGAAATCGACTCGAAGCCGACCGAACTAGACGAAATCGACCGGCGCACGACCCAGCTCGAGATCGAGCGGCAGGCGCTGAAGAAGGAATCGGACCCGGCTTCGCAGGAGCGGCTGGCAAAGATCGAAAAGGAAATGGCCGAGCTCAAGGAAGAGTCGAACGGCCTGCGCGCCCGCTGGGATCGCGAGAAGGAGCTGATTCAGACCATTCGCGCGACCAAGGAAAAGCTCGAGCAGATTCGTAACGACATGGCCGCGGCCGAGCGCGCCTCGGACTTCGACAAGGCGGCCAAGCTGAAGTACGGCACGCTGCCCGAAGCCGAACGCGCGCTGCAGGAAGCCCAGAGCAAGCTCAACGAAAATCAGGACCAGGGCCGCTCGCTGCTCA
>JAWLBW010000022.1:1873-26016 GCA_041687475.1 bacterium | reverse complement strand
CCAGCGTTCCGATGCGATAAACGTCGTCGACGCCGGGATTGTTGGTCTTGGCGTTCTTCTGGGCGGCGAGGAAGATTTCCTTGCCGTTGGCCATGGCCTCTTCGAGCGCGGCGATGGATTTTTCGCGCCCGACGAAAAGAGGAACCGCCATATGGGGAAAGACGATGATGTCCCGCAGCGGGAGCACCGGGACCGAGTTGGAATTGCGGACCCTGGACTTATCGCTTCGAAATAGCATTCTCCTGAAACCCTTAGTCAACGCTCGCTGCAGCAGGCAATCAAGCGAATTAACATTATACGTAAACCCTTGTTACAACCGCAACCACGCTCCCCGGAACGCCACATTTCCTCTCAAATCCAGGGCTTCAATGCAGAGCGTCCACCAAGACGCCCCATACCTACTAAGCGCACAATTCGCAAATCTAAACACTATCCGATTCTACCCGGCCAGCATGCGCTGCAGGCCGCCCGACGCATCGAGGGCGAACAGTTCGTCACAGCCGCCGATGGCCTGGCCGTTGATGAAAATCTGGGGCACGGTATGACGCCCCGTTTTTTCGACCAGCATGGCCCGGGCTCCAGCATCACCGGTGACATCGATGTCTTCAAACGCAATCCCCCGCTCGGTAAGCAATGCTTTGGCCCGTGCGCAGTATCCGCAATAGTTGGTTGTGTAAATCTTGACGTCGGACATACGTTGATTATATCTTTCGTCGGGGGTGTTGCCCTTACGACGGGGTGCTTTTCTTTCGACGACCATGCCTTCGCCGTTCGGAAGGCGACCTGTGTGAAACATAGCCACGAATCGCCGGCGCGCAAGTACCGCCACCGAAGGGCCCGGGGCGCGAGCCCCTTCCATATAGTAGAATCGATGGGTGCACCGCTTTCTTGCATCTGTGTTTCTGCTTCTGGCCGCAGGCTGCGGCGAAGCGGCCTGTCGGCTTCACGAGCTGGCTCCCAACCAGTTCGTCTGGCCCGCCCCCGACGCTCTGCGCTACGACGCCGACTCGCCCACGCAGTATCGTGCGCGCCTGCCCTGGCGCCTGCGCCCCGGCGTTGCCGGTACCGACGGCTTCGACGGCGCAGAGGGGTTCGCCACTACCGGTCCCCTGCTCATTTCGCGCGATTTCGCCCGGGTTTACCTGGCGGGAGAAAAGCCCCGCTTTGCGCTGTACGACGGCGTCTCGGGCGCACCGGTCGAGGTCGAACCCATGGCCTCGGCGCCCGACGGCTTGTACGGCGCTCTTCCAACCGCGCCGCTGCAGCCCGACCATTCGTACTGGCTTTCGGTTGCCGCCGACAAGCCGACAGGGTGCGGCGATGACGCGCCCATCGTGCTGGAAAGCCCCGTGCGCCCTCGCCTGCCCGCCCATCGACTGAAGTTTGCACGGTCGGCCGATCGACGGGTGCTGATACCCTTTCACACGCAGGACCCACGTCGCAACCTGCGCGAGGCCGCCGTGGTGCTAGAGCGCGACGTCAAACCGACACTGACGGCCTTGACGCGGTATGCCGTGACCGACTCGGGAGGTAGATTCAACGGACGGTTGCGCGATCGGCTTCCCCCTTTGACACGAGGCCTTGCGTACGGCGAGAAACCGCACATGCCGGTCGATCACCTTGCCGAGGTGGTGCTGGGCGAGCTCGAAAGCGTCGACTTTCGCCGAAACGGTCGCTTTCCGCCGAAGGTTGCCTCTCCTTCCACCCGAAGAAGTCTGCCCTTTCTGCTGACCGTGCCCAAACCCGTGACCGACGGCACGCGGCCCTTTCGCCTGGTGCTCTTCAGTCACCCGCTCAGGGCGTGCAAGGAAGCGGCGTTGGGGCTGGCCGACACCCTGGCCGCGGCCGGGTTCGCAGTGGCCGCCATCGATCATGTGGGGCATGGCGCACGTCGGATGGATATGCCCGGCAATTACAAATGCGGCGACGACATTCCCTGGAACTTCTTCGCCGGCGGCGATGCCGAGCGCCTGCGGGCCAACATTCTGACTTCGGCGCTCGACCTGTATCAGCTCAAGATGGCCCTGCAGCACGCCGAGGACGAGTCGCTCGACTTCGACGCCGACGGTCGCGCCGACATCGACACCCGCCGGGTTGCGGTGGTGGGCATGAGCCTGGGCAGCATCATCGCGGCCCCCTTCCTTGCCCTGGCCGGCGACGCCGACGTGGCGGTTCTCAACACGCCCCTGGGTACCTCCATCGAGCTGGCCGACCAACAGGCGCCGGGCACGAGCGGGTATGCACTTGCGCTGCCCGGCATTCAACCGGCGCTGAGCCTTGCCCTCGTGCAGACGGTGCTGGAACCTGGCGAACCGCTCAGCTACGCTGCCGAGCTGCGGGCACACCCCCGCGATCTGTTGCTGCAGACCGCGGTCGACGACGGTGTGGTGCCCAACGCATCGACAGCCAAACTGGCGCGGGCCCTGGGCGCGACGGCGGTCGAACCGGCGTGGGTAGACATGGGGCTGCCGACAGCCAGGGCGCCCTTTCGGGGAAAACCCACGCGCGCTGTTTACCAACTGCTTTACGCCAACCACTCGTTTCTACTGCTTCCCCATGATGTGGCGCTGCTCGATCCGGCGCGGGCCCAGGTGGCCCATTTTCTGCGCAGCCACTACGACGAAGGCCGTGGCGAGGTCATACGCATAAAACGTCGGTGATTACCGGGCGGGCGTTGCTGCTCGCAGCCTGCCGAAGCGGCCCGCATAATAACTACGAGCCCGAGTCGATTCCCGACGGATCGGCTTGCACTTTCTGACGTAGAGCGTTAAAACGTATATTTCCCCCTTGGGCCAGAGCGCTCACCCCTGCTACGAAGGATTCTTCCATGGATGCTGCGAAACTCATTCTGAACGGCAAAGAGCACGAGCTTCCGGTCGTCACGGGCACCGAAGGCGAAGTCGGCATCGACATTGCCAAGCTGCGTGCCGAGACCGGCGCCATTACCCTGGACCCGGGCTACGGCAATACCGGCTCGACCGAAAGCGCCATTACCTTCATCGACGGCGAGAAGGGCATCCTGCGGTACCGCGGTTACGACATCGAAGAGCTGGCCGAGAACACCCGCTTCACCGAGACCGCCTATCTGCTGATTTACGGCAAGCTGCCCAATGAAAAGGAGCTGGCCGAGTGGCGTCACCAGATGACGTACCACACGCTCATTCACGAAGACATGAAGAAGTTCTTCGAGGGTTTTCCGCCGACGGCGCACCCGATGGCCATTCTCTCGGCCATGACGAGCTCGATGTCGACCTATTACCCCGATGTCGAAGACGACATCAACCTGAACATCATTCGCCTGATGGCCAAGGCCAAGACCATTGCCGCCTTCTCGTACAAGAAGTCGATCGGGCAGCCGTTCATGTATCCGCGCAATGATCTGAGCTATCCGGCCAATTTCCTGCGCATGATGTTCGCCGTTCCGGCAGAGCCCTGGGAAGTCGATCCGGTCATCGAGAACGCGCTGAACCTGCTGCTCATTCTGCACGCCGATCACGAGCAGAACTGCAGCACGTCGACCGTGCGCATGGTCGGTTCGAGCGGCGCCAACCTGTATGCGTCGATTGCGGCCGGCATCTGCGCCCTGTGGGGTCCGCTGCACGGCGGCGCCAACCAGGAAGTCATCGAGATGCTCGAGATGATTCACAAGGACGGCGGCGACTACAAGAAGTACATTGCCAAGGCCAAGGACAAGAACGACCCCTTCCGCCTGTTCGGCTTCGGCCACCGCGTGTACAAGAACTTCGACCCGCGCGCCCGCATTCTGAAGAAGGCCGCCGACGACGTGCTCAAGCAGCTGGGCGTGCAGGATCCGATGCTTGACATCGCCAAGGAGCTCGAGGCCGTGGCGCTCAACGATCCCTTCTTTGTGGAACGCAAGCTGTACCCCAACGTCGACTTCTACAGCGGCATCATTTACCGCGCCATGGGGCTTCCGACCGACATGTTCACGGTCATGTTCGCCCTGGGCCGTATGCCCGGCTGGATCGCCCACTGGAAGGAAATGCGCGAGAGCAACGGGCGCATCAACCGTCCGCGCCAGATTTACGTGGGCGCGACGCAGCGCAAGTTCGTGCCCATCGAGCAGCGCGACTGAATTCGATCCTCCTGATGACACCACGCAAAAAGGCGCCCGCATGGGCGCCTTTTTGCGTGGTGAACGGTTACACGGTGGTCGGCGGACGACGGACGGTGGCATAAGTCAGCTGCCACGTGCAGCACGGGCGAGCGCTCCCCTTCCTCCTCCAATCCGTGCCGAAGGACCGTGATATGGAGGAGGAAGGGGCTGGGGGAAGGTGGTGGGATCGCGTGCTGCACGAGCGGCGAAGGCATGGACGGGGTGGACGACGTGGACGAGGTGGACGACAGCGATGGCGGCCACTTGAGCCCATCGCACGTCGGTTTCACGGTTTTCCGTGTAAGCAGGCCAACCGAACAGCGCTCCGTCGCGAAACGTTTCTCTCGATGAAAACGGCGATTTTTGCTTACGTGCCCCCCATTTCAGGCCGGTAGTCGCCGTTCTGGCGGCTTTCCGCACAAACCGGATAACCGAACAGCGCTCCGTCAGGAAACGTTTCTCTCGATGAAAACGGCGATTTTTGCTCACGTGACCCCCGTTTCCGGTCGGTGCTCGCCGTTTTGACGGTTTTCCGCGCAAACCGGATAACTGAACTGCGCTCCGTCAGGAAACGTTTCTCTCGATGAAAACGGCGATTTTTGCTCGCTCGAACCCCGTTTCCGGTCGGTGCTCGCCGTTTTGACGGTTTTCCGCGCAAACCGGATAACTGAACTGCGCTTCGCCAGGAAACGTTTCTCTCGATGAAAACGGCGATTTTTGCTCACTCGACCCCCGTTTCCGGTCGGTCAGCCGAAAAACGGTGCGGTTCTGGCATGACGGCCGCGGTCGGCCGGAAGGGATCCCTCACCCCGCCGGCGAGCCGTGCTGCACGCGGGATGGGGTTCGGGATGACAGGGTGGCCGTGTGCCGCTGAAGGAATGGACGGGGTGGACAAGGTGGACGCCGGAAAGCGGAGCCGGAGACTGCACGTGCAGCCGCATCTTCCTGTTTCCTCTTATCTGTCATTCCGACGACGCCGGCGCGGACAATCTGCACCCTGGCCTGCAAGGCTTCTCGCAAAAAACGTCAGGAAACGTTTCCTGATTGGTTGCAAAGTGCAATCAAAAACGGTGAAAGCCGCTTTGCTGGTAACCGGGAGGCCACTTGGCGCGAAAAGGCGTGCGGCAGAATAAACTACAGGGATGGTTGGCTTCTCCATTACCGGCCGCCGACGCCATCCCCCCGGCCGGCATTGTAACCTACCCTTCCTCTTCACAAGAGGAAGGGTGCGCCGGTTGCAATTGGGGAGAGCGACGTGCAGCACGGGATGCCCCCCTTGTGTGAGGGAAGTCCGGTCACATCGTCGCCGAAGCTGAGCCAACCACCACGATTCGACCGAGCAACCGCCGAATTTCCAATATTTGAATTTTTCATACCCCTGGGATGATTTTTTGAAATATCAGAAAACCCGGGGTCGATCCGGGTTTTCGGCGAAACAACGGCGGGTTGCACGGCTGCACGGTTTCCACACGGTCGGTGGGTACAGGTTCCACCCTGCGCTGCGCTTCGGGTGGAATGACACGGGTGCACGGCCTATTCGCGGGCTCGCACCTGCGGTGCTCGTTTCGGGGCGCAGGGGGCGAAGCCCCCGCAAAGTATCAATACCGCCACGTCCTCCCGCGCGTCGCGAGGCACCACGGCCAGGAGGCACGGCCGCCCCCCATTTCCGGCCGGTACTCGCTATTCCGACGTTTTTCCGGGCGAACCGAACGACCGAACAGCGCTCTGTCAGGAAACGTTTCTCTCGATGAAAACGGCGATTTTTACTCACTCGCCCCCCGTTTCCGGTCGGTGCTCGCCGTTTTGACGGTTTTCCGCGCAAACCGGATAACTGAACTGCGCTTCGCCAGGAAACGTTTCTCTCGATGAAAACGGCGATTTTTGCTCACGTGACCCCGTTTCCGACCTGCCGGGCCGGAATGAGCGCGCGAGCGAGGTATGACGACCGTCGGCGGCCGGAAGGGATCCCTCACCCCTCGGCGCGCCGTGCGGCACGTGGGAGGGGGTTCGGGATGACAGCCTAACCGTGAGGCCCTGAAGGAATGGACGGGGTGGACGAGGTGGACGCCGGAAAGCGGAGCGGGAGACTGCACGTGCAGCCGCATCTTCCTGTTTCCTCTTATCTGTCATTCCGACGACGGAGAGGAGTCAGGCCTTGCTGCATGACAGACCGGGGGTTGCCGGTTGTCGGTTGTCGGTTGCAAGGGCTATTGCGGGATAGCCTTTCGTGGGGTAATGTGTTCGCCTGGATATGCCGCTGAGGAGTATACGATGAACAGGAAAGTCGTATTGCTGACCCTGCTGCCCCTTCTGGCGTGCGCAGCCGACGACCTGCCGCCGGCCACCGGGTTGCCGGGTGAAAACACTCCGGTGCTGCTGGCCGAGCGAGACAGCCCATTCCTCATACAGCGCGGCGAGATACAGGGCCGGGCGTTTCAACCGCTTCCCCGTGCCGATCGCGGTATCGCCGTCGTGCGCATGTTCAGCAGCTCTTCGACCGCCACCGTTTCCTATCGGTACTGTACGGTAACCGAATGCAGTGAGGAAGAGAGCGTCGTGCGGAAAACGGGCGAACTGGCGGCAACGCTCCAGGACGGGAAGCTGGTTCTTTTCAACGAGACGAGCAAGCTTACAGCCCGTGAATCACGGAGCATTGACGGCGTTTACCTGGAACCCGCAGAATTCAACTTTGTCGACACCGCCGTGGAAGTTTCCTTCGAAGCCACGTTGTATCCGTACGAATGAGCGGCTCGTCTCGTCGCGCGACGACGCATACGGACCGGCCGTACCGACGCTTCATCCAGAGAGCGCCCGTCACGCGTGAACCGGTTCCGGATTTGGGATATGGTTACGAAGAGTCTGCGAAGGAGTATGGTCGATGGCGAACGGAGCGACGCTTGAAAAGCTGCAAGAAGAGGCCCTGACTCTTTCCCGCCGTGAACGGGCCGATCTTGCCCGGGCATTGATTGCAAGCCTCGATGGGGTACCCGATAGCGATGTCACCGAGGCTTGGGAGAAGGAAGTCCTTCGCCGAATGGGCGAAGTCGAAGCAGACAACACCCGGCTGCTCGACCGAGCCGAATTTCGAAGTCGCTTGGCCGAGAGCCTCAAGCGCTCATAATGTACCGGCTCGCGGCAACAATTCAGAAAAAACCAGCCAATCGGTCGTACGCCAACGATTCGCCGCGCTGCACGTCTCGCCTCTCGCCCGGTCACGCGCTCGACGATCAGCCTTGCTTTACGGAACTGAGCCGGCGCGGAAAAGGAAGAGGGGCCGCACAGCTTACTGTGCGGCTACGGTCGGTTTCCAGCAGTGAGTTACTTGCGTTCGTGCTGTTTACGGATTTTCCGCGCCTCTTCCCATTCGGCCAGCTCGTCGTCGGTTTCGACCAGCAACTGCGGCACGGGTTGGGTGCGTCCGTCCGGATCGACGGCCACCATCGTGATATGACCCGAAGTGCAGAGCACCCGGTTATCGTCCTTCAGATTGAGGCGGTAGATATCGATGCGCACGATCATCGACGTGCGGCCGGTGAGCGCGACACGGGCCTCGATTTCAATGGTGTCGCCGCTGCGAATCGGGGTGCGGAAGTCGAATCGTTCGGTACTCGCCGTGACGCACCCGCCCCGGCAGTACCGGCTGGCCGCGAAATAGGCCGCTTTGTCGGCCAGCGCCAGCACCTCGCCGCCGAACATGGTACCGTAGTGATTGGTCTGGTTGGGAAAGACCACTTCCATCGTGCGCACCCGCTCGCCACGGCGGTCGCCGGCGGCGGGTCGTTCCTGCTGTACATTTTCCATACTCTTCAGTGTAACCGGCACCCATGCGCATGCCAATCGCAACGAATCACCGCTTCGACGTTACCGGTATCGAGCTCAACGCCCTGCTGTACGGCAATCGTGAAAAACCGCCGCTGGTATTTCTGCACGGCTTCGCCGATCACGCCCACGCCTGGCAATTCGTCATCGCCGACCTGGTCGACGACTATTTCTGCATCGCGCTTGATTTCAGGGGTTTCGGCGACTCGGGGTGGAACCCCCAGGGCGTGTACCTCTTCGCCGAGTACCAGCTCGACGTGGCCGGAGTCGTAAGATCGCTTGGTCTCGAGCGCTTTCCCCTCATCGGCCACAGCATGGGTGGAAACATTGCCGTACAGTATGCGGCCGTCTTTCCCGAGAAGGTCGAGAAGCTGGTTCTGGTCGAAGGATTCGGCCCCCCGCCCCGCGATCCCGACGATTTTCCCCAACGCACCGCCGATTGGGTACGCGGGCTGTTGCAGGGCGAGCGTAAGCATCCCCGAACGATTGATTCGGTCGAAACGGCGGCCGCCCGGTTGCAGGAAACGAACCCCCACCTGCCCGACGACCGCGCCCTGATTCTCGCAGGCCATGCGGTTCGGCAAGTCGAGGGCGGCTATGTGTGGAAGTTCGATCCGGCCCATCGCCTGCCTTCGCCCCATCCCTACACGCCCGACGAGTTCATCGCGTTCTGGAAGCGCATCGAAGCGCCGACGCTGTCGCTGCACGGCGCCGAGGGACCGTACTCCATCGAGATGATGCACGACCGATACCGGCACATCCGCAATCTGGAGACCGGGGTGATCGAAGACGCCGCCCACGGCATTCACGTCGAGCAGCCTGCGGCGCTGGCCCGGTCGATTCGAGGGTTTCTTGAGGCGAGAGCCGGCTGACGCCATCCCCCCGGCCGGAGTGGCACCGTACCCTTCCTCTTCGCAAGAGGAAGGGTGAGCCGGACAGCCGTGTTGCCCGATGTCGGCGGCGAATGGATTGTAGTCCTGCAGGGTGGGCAGAGCGGTCAATATTCCTGCACGTAGAATCGTCCGTACGGTATGCCGTCGCCGGGCGCCAGGGCCCCTCCCCCCGCAGGCGCACCTGAGAGCCATGCCGAAAGGGGTTCGGGGCGACGTGCTGCACGGTCAGTCGACACGGCCGGTGACAAGCGGAAGGGGCGAGCATGAGAATGGGCGAAGGGTCGAGCAACCTCTCACCTATCACCTCTCACCTATCACCTCTCACTTATCACCCCGTCGGCCCGCACTGCACGATCAGTCGTCGCACTCGTGGTCGAGGCTTTCAATCCACGTACGAATGAGCGCGACCGCCTCTTCGTGCTGCATCTGCCGGCCCAGCTCGGGCATACGCACACCGGGTTCCGTGCTCGCCAGGCGCTGCAGCAGGAGCGACTTTTCGGAATTGCCCGGCGCTATTACGTAAACTTCAGGATCAAGCACCGGCTGGAGCGGAAAGCCGCAGATGCCGTAGCGTTCAGGCTCGAATTCGCCCGAGCGGAAATCGAGCCCCACGTGCCGCGCTACCCCACGGGGCTGGTGGCAATGGGCGCAGTTGATGTCGAGGTAGGCCGTGGCACGGGCTTCAAGGTCGGCGCCGGTATCGTTCCAGTCGGCCGCACTTGGAACTTCGTCCAACGGGGGTAGAAGATCGAGGTAGCCGTGGCGTTGCAACCAGGCAAGCTGATTCTCTTCACCCTGCCCGTAAGCGAAGCTTCGGTTCAGGAACCGAGCCGAAGGGCCAATGGGCAGAAACTCACCGTCGATTTTGTGGCACCCGGCACAGGTAAGGTGGTCGGGTACCTCGTAGGCCAGACTCTGCGCCCGCCCCCGGTCATCGATCCAGGTTACGTCGACCACGGCGCCCTCTTCGACCAGACGTGCGTCTTTTCCGTCTTCATCCCAGAGATAGGGGGCGGCGATCCACCCATCGGGCGTGTGAATGAGCAGGCGGGTTTCGAGTACGCGGCGGCTGCCGGCGGGCTCGCGCATGTCTTCCGGATAGTAGAAGGTTTTTACCAGAACGGTACCGACCGGAAACGCCAACGCCCCGGTGTCGCGATAGGTAGCCGTGGTGGCGGCCGGTAGCCACAGGAAACGTTCCTTGAAGGCGTAATCGGAAAAGAGCGGGGTCGTCAGGTCATACGGCACCACGCCCGCAACCGGCGACTGCTCGGGCAAGGGGGCGAAAAGGCCGTATTCCGACAGACGCTCAAAGGGCACGCCGGCGAGTTCGAAGTCGACCGGCGAAACCGGTCGCTGGGGTCCATCGGGCGCAGGATGAGACTCTACGGCACAAGCGAACAGCAGCAAAACCCATGCAAGACGAAGAACCTTCTGCAACATTCCCGTGTTTCCTTCCTGATTTTTCATAGCTCAGCAACTATGTTAGAGTATCATAGACCGTGGGCGCTCTGCACGAGCGCCTCACTCTGCCAACCGCTTACTTTACGCAGCACCATGCCTCTTTTAGCTCTTGCCGTTCTTCTGCTTCTTTCTGCCTGCAGCACCGACCCGGTCGAGGTCGTCAAGAAACCCGAGCCGAAGACCGAAGAACCCGAACCGAAGCCCCAGCCCGACCCAGAGTGGCCCAAGCCCGACCCGACGCCGCTGCCGGGCGTTTCGGTCGCTCTGCAGGCCGTTGCGACGGGGTTTACCGAACCCGTGGGCGCCAAGTTTTTTCCCGGCGATGACAATATGCTGGCGGTGGTCGAAAAGCCGGGGCGTGTGCAGTGGGTAAACCTGACGACCCACGAACGCAGGGTCATGGTCGAACTCGAAGTCAATGTGCGGCAGTGGGAACAGGGCCTGGTCGGTTTCGCCTTTCACCCCGACTACGATACTAACCGCCTGGTCTATATCAGCTACGCCACGTTCATCAACGGCGATATTCACAACTACAGCGCCATTGAGGAATACAAGGTGCCCGTGACCGATAACGGACTTCCGGGCCCGGCCGAATTCCAGCGCGAAATTCTGTCGGTCATTGCACCCACGACCATTCACCACGGCGGCCAGCTTCACTTCGGGCCCGACGGCTACCTTTACACCGCGTTCGGCGACGGCGGACCGCAGGGCGACCCGCACAACAACGGCCAGAACCCCATGACGATGCTGGGTTCGATGATTCGCATCGACGTCGACAACCCCACCGGCGGCAAGGAGTATGCTGTTCCGGCCGACAACCCCTTTGTCGGCGAAGCCGGATACCTGCCCGAAATCTGGGCCTGGGGTTTCCGCAACCCGTGGAGCTTCGGCTTCGACAATCAGGGACGTATCTTCCTCGGCGACGTAGGCAATTCTTCGCTTGAAGAAGTCAACCTGGTCGAAAAGGGCGGTAACTACGGCTGGGTCGAATGGGAAGGCGTACGCTGCACGCTCGAAATCGATCCGTGCGTCGAAGAAGGCTACCACTTTCCGCTGCACACCTACGGCAGAGCGAGCGGAAAGTCGATTAACGTCGGCTACGTATACGAAGGAGCTGCACTGCCCGACCTCGAGGGCAAGCTCATTTTCCTTGATTTCATGCTGGGCAACATCTGGGGCCTCGAACTGCCCGAAGAAATGGAAATTCCTGAATCCGTCGAAGACACGGAAGAATTCGCCGATGCCCCCGAACTGCTCGGGCAGTGGAACCTCATGATGCCGGCCTTCGGAAAGAACTCGAACAACGAACTGTTCCTTACCGACTTCGAAGGCGGTAACATTTTCCAGCTCGTTGCGCTCGAAGAATAATCGCCGGCTTCAAGGCTGCATTTGTCCGAGAAGGCACCGTCGGAAGCTTCAGTTGCCTGACACGGCGGGCGCCGCAGGTTTCGATGCCGCCTCGACGACCCGTCTTGCGTCGGGCTTGCTGAAAGGACCGTATCGCGCCAGCCACTCGGCCGGCATATGCGACGAGCGCACGGGCGCCTCGTGCGCGGTCTGCCAGGGAATGGCGGGCCACCAGCGCTCGTTGGCGTACCATTCGGCCGGTTCGAGCGCTTCACCGGGCCGCGGCAACGCCAGCGTGATACCCGACTGACCGGCCGCGGCGAGCAGGCGTTCGGCCGGCTCCGTCCACGTATGCAGGGCCAGGTTGAAGAGGCCCCAGTGTATGGGCACCAGTACCCTTCCCCCCAGGGCTTTGTGCGCCATGACGGCCTGTTCGGGCCCCATGTGTACGTTTGCCCAGCGTGTGTTGTAGGCGCCGACCTCGAGAAAGGTCATGTCGAACGGTCCGTGGCGCCGGCCGATATCTTCAAACTCGGGAAAGAGTCCGGTGTCGCCGCTGAAGAATACGCGACGGCGCTGGCCGATGACGGCCCACGACGCCCAGAGCGTTTCATTACGGTCGGTCAGGCTGCGGCCCGAAAAGTGACGGGCCGGCGTGCATGCAATTCGCAACCCATCCAATTCGGCTTCCTGCCACCAGTCGTACTCACGAATCTGCGCCCGGGCAATGCCCCAGCGCTCGAGATGCGCGCCCACGCCGAGGGGAACGAAAATGGGCACCCGGCGTTCGCCAAGCATACGAATGGTTTCGACGTCGAGATGGTCGTAATGGTCGTGCGAGATGAGCACCGCATCGATGCGAGGCAAGTCTGCGAACGCAACGACCGGCGGCTGGAAGCGCTTCGGCCCGGCGAAACGTACCGGCGATGCCCGTTCAGACCAGATGGGATCGGTCAGAATGCGCTTTCCCTCGATTTCGATGAGCAGCGTCGAGTGGCCAAGCCAGCGCACGCGTAGATCGTCGCTGGCGGCTCCCTGCAGGTCGGCGGCTGAAAGGGCAACGACGTTTACCGGCTCTTCGGGCTCGCGAATCTGCGGCCCCGACAGCGCCTCGCGCAGCAAAGCAAGCCCCTCGGCAAAGCCGAAGTCGGTCTCGGTAGGCAAACGGTTAACGAACACGCCTTCGGCATAGTTCGGCGAAGCCTGCATGGTGTGAAGGCGGCTACCTTCGGGCGTACCGCCGAAACTGGCGCAGGCGACGAAGGAAAGGCCTGCTGCAAGGGCGGGCAGAGCCCCCTTCCCCCTTAAGCGTACGTGCCGGGTTCGCTTATCGATTGAAGTCCGTGCTGGAGTACCGGCCATGTCGCCTCCCTGTGGCATCCGATTCTCACAGTGTAGCACCGGAGGCTGAGCGCCGGGGTGGAATACGGCCATGGGGCGAAATGACCGTGCACCGAAACGGTCGACATGGATCGCCTCAACATACGCCTGCAGACGCGCCGGAGGGGATGCACGGTGCTGCTTCCGACGCATCTGAACGGGCACTCGTGGGTACCGACAACGTCGGGGTCGGCCGCAGTTCGAGCCAGTTGCGGGCCTCTCGTATGCCGTCGTACACGGCAACAACATCTTCTACATTGGGAACCGTCCGGGCAGAAAGGCCGCTTCGCCGAATGAGCTCCGACGTCGCCCGGGCGCGGGCATGCGTGAGGTTGCGCACGACCGCCGGGTTACCCTCGGCCTCGACGCCGAAATGCACTTCAAACTCCAGGTCGGGATAGTGCCGAAGCTCTTCGGCCAGGGCTTCGAGCAGCTGCCTCTGGTGGGGAAGAAACTCGCTTTCACCCGAAAGAAAGGCGGGCTCGCGCAACACCACAGTACGGCCTTGCAGCATTTCCCGCACAATTTCTTCGGTGTGGCTCCGGAGTTCGTCGGGCGCAATGGGAGTATCGGCCAGAAGGTTCACTCCGTCTACGATGTCGCCGGCGGCGGTAATGGTCAGCGCCGTAGATTCGGTTCGCAGGGCATCGAGGCGGCGCGAATTCGCGTGGGCGGCAACCCGGTAGTCGCCGGGTGGTATTCCGTGGAAAAGGTAGTAACCGTCCCAGGCGGTCACGGTTTCCTTTACCACCCTGCCCCGAGAATCGGTAAGCACAACGGTTATGCCGCCGACAGCCCGCTTACCCGGCCCCCAGGGCCGATACACCGTGCCGTCGACTTCGCCGGTCAGCACCACCGGTATACGCCAGACATATACGGCGCCGGGTCGGGGTACGACGCCGATGCCTTCATCGACGGGCAACATCGCGCTATCGGGCAGCGTCGAAGGTTTGATACGCAGGTCGAGCGAACGGTAAACCGGCAGGTGCGAGAGCGTGGCCGTGCCCTCTTCGTCGGTGCGCACCTCGTTCCAGGCCCCGTCGATATCGAACCCCACCCCCTCGATCGGCACTTCCCCCTCGTCGAACCGGCCGTTTCCGTCGGCATCGTGAAACACAAGGGCCGACACCGTTCCGGTATTGGCGACCGGCCGGGCATCGGCAAACCAACGCGAGCGATTGGTATCGTGCCCGATGCCTGTCGAAACGCGCACGCTTGCAGTCAAGGTTCCGTTGGTGGCCACCGATGCCTGCACGCCGGCGGCAAAAGCGCCCACCGTCTTATCGAGGGTCGACTGAAACACGGAATGCGCCGTGTCGAGCCGCTGCAGAACGCCCAGGGTACCGTAGTAACCCTCGCTCATGCGGCGCGAGAGCTGTACGGAAAGCGATTCGGCCAGGAGTTGGGGAAAAACCCGGTAATTCAGCTGTGCCGAAACCCCGAGCGTACCGATACGTCGACTGAGCTGCAGGCCGCCCGTGCCCAACGGGTCGGTCTCGTCATACAACCAGGCGTATATCTGGTGACCGAGAGACCAAGCCCCGATGGTGGTCGAAGCCCGGTTGGTAAGGCCGAGCTGCCGTTTGCCCGAAACGCTCGTATCGAGCCCCGCAGACTGGCCGATGCGAATGAACGGACGGTCGCGCCTCGGAATGTATGTTTCCAGGCCGATTTCGCTGCGGTGCAGCGTAGGCTCGGGTGACAGGGGCACCAACTCGCTTGTGAACTCGTTCCGGAAGCGGCTGTGGGCCAGGCGCAGGTCGAAGTTGCCGACGCCCGCCTGCAGCGAAGCCGACGCGCCCCATCCGCCGTCGTCGGCGGCAAGGAGCGAGGTCACACCGTACAGCGATTTCCAGGCGACGCGGGTTCTCAACAGACCGTAGGTGCGCTGCGTTCCGCCATGGGCGAGGCTCACGGCGCCGAGCCCCAGTGAAACGCCGCGTGCCAGGCCATAGTCGAATTCGTTGACGGTGTGCGGCATGCCGGCCTCGTCGACCCCGGCGGTAAGGCGATAGCGTGCTTCTCCGAGGGGAGCGAGGCTCTCGCCGAGATTCACGATGCGTTGCTCTTCGCGAATCTGCCCCTGGGGCCCATATAAGACAATGCGGAAACGGTTCATGCCCGGGGTCAGCAGAAGATCGTCGAACGCATAGCGTCCGTTCCCACCTGCTCTCTGCCAACCGAGCAACTGCCCGTTGTCGTACAGCTCGACCTCCCAGCCCGGGGGTACATCGCCGCGCAGCGAATAGCTTTCCGTCGCGGTCTGTGCGTGCAGGGGCTGATTCGTGGCGTGAACGCCCAGGTTGAGGGCGGGAAACGAGATGGGCGAAATGCCCGGAACCTCGTAATGTCCCACTTCGACCTGCCTTGCCATCATCGGACCAAGCAGGCGCCCCCCGGGGTCGACGCGCGCCATGGTAAACCGTACATCGCGAAGCGGGTCGCTGTTGCCGCCGGCCAGAAACAGGCGCGCATCGGTATGCAGCAGGTCGGCGGTCAGAAACGCGGTATATTGCAGGTCGTGCCGGGGCGAATCACCGCCCGGCAGCACGCTTACCCGGTATCGAAGCGACTGATCGAGAAAGGGAACACCGATCAGACCGGGCGGGTTCTCGCGTACCGGATACCCGACGGGGGCGGGCGACGCCTGACGAAGACGCCGCGCCCGCGCTTCACGGGCCCAGCGGGCCTGGATCGGCAGCTGTTCACGGGGGGCAACGATGAGCACCGCCCGCAGCGGATCGACCGTCAGGCCGACCGGCCACCATTTCGCCACGGACCTGAGGCGAACCTGCAAACCATCGCCGTCTGAACGCACCTCGTCGACGCCCAACGCTTCGGCAGCCCCGTTCTCATAAATCACGCGGCTCTCGTGCAAGTTGAGAACGAATGTCCTGGTCTCGTCGACGACGAAGCCGCTCGCCCCGCCGTCGTGAACGTTCACGGCGAGATCGAGTAATTGCGCGATGGCGCCGAGATCGATAAACCAGTCACCGCTTGCGCCGCGGGTCAGCGCCATTACCTCGTCGAAGGTATGGTTGCCAAGCCTGACCTTCACGAGAAGAAGCTCATCGTCTACCGCCGAGGCGCCCACCTGCCTTGCGATGCTTACCGGCAGAATGCACAACAGGCACCAGAGCAGAAGAGCACGACGCAACCGTCCCGGCATCTCCATGGCGGCTACCTGCCGACGATACCCGAAACTTCGGCCAGCACCCGACCGCCTGCTTCAGGCTTCTGCCGGTAGGAAACGACGATGGTTCCCCCCTCAACCACGCCCCCATTGACGACATCGAGCGTTACCTTGCGGCGGTCGTTGGGGGTGTATACAGCAAGCCCTCTTGCCCGGGCAAGAATGCGCTCGCCGCCGGCTTCATCGACGAACTTCACGTCGATATCGCCGTAAACCGATTGACCGCCCTCACGCGTAAGCGTAAACGCGACTTTTCGCAGCGAACGCCGCCGATCGCGCAGTAATGTGAGGCCGCGAATGCCGACATCGGCGCCCAGCTCGCCGTGACGCACGATAACCGGAATGGAGACGCCGTAGATGGGCGTAAGCGTGACACGGAACTCTCTTCCTTCTGCAGCGGGCGGTCCACTCTCGCGCGGCACGGCGCGGAAGGCCAGGTGCGACCGGTACTCGCCTGCTTCAAGTCCGGCCGGTCGCCTGAGCTGCAGGCGAACGACCTGCGATTCGCCGGGCTTAAGCACGACCTGACGCGGAGAAAAGCGCACCAGGCCGTCGGCGAATCGTTCGCCCGGCAGCGGCTTGTCGGCGACATCGACCAGACTTCCCCCGGCTGTCATGCGCCGGTTGACGAGCGCGAGCCGGTAGATGGATTCTTCATCGCCGGTATTGGTCAGGCTGACCTCGGCGGTACGCTCCCTTCCTTCAAACATCACGCGCGTGGGCATGACGGCCAGGTTGCCCGCTGCATGGGTATCTGCAGCCATGAGAACGGACGCAGCAAGTACAACCAACGTGCTCAGAATCAATTTCATGTGATTGACCGTTGACGGAACAGCCGCCGCGATGAGTCGCGGCGGCTTTCCATGCGAGCGGAGTCAGTTGTAGTCGACGCTGACCTCAAAAGTACCCGAGTAGCTGCCCGTTGCCTGACCGGCCGAAACGTTCAGGGTGGCGCCGACGTTAATGGTCTGCGACCCCGCACCACTGAGCGTGCCCGTACCGTTCGGATTACTGACGAAACCATCGACCGTCATCTGGTTCTCACCGCCGTCGCTCAGCAGGATGGACGCCGGAAGGGTAATCGTGTACGTTGCGTTCGGATCGCCCGATACCTCGAAGCTTGCGGCGCCGTAGGCCGCCATTTCCGACAGGGTTACGCCGCCGGTGTTGCTGCGCGAACCATCGGTGCCGACGATGACCGTGCCCGGATTGACGGCGTCGGGAGCCGCATTACCGAAACGCAGCGCGTCGCCCGCCGAAATACCGATTGCCTGCACGATGGTGGCCGAGGCCGTTCCCTGCGCAGAGGCGGCCAACGCCTTACCGGCAGGTACGATAACCATCACCGCGGCAGCCGCCACGGCAAACGAACGAATCAAAGATTTCGTCATGTCTTTTCTCCTGATGGATTACGGAATCGTGCACCAATGCACTTGCTGCTCTAAGAGCGAGCTCCGTGCCAACACGTCATTCCACAGGAGAAAAGGCAACCGGGTGGTAGAAACGCAATAGCCCGACGAATCGAGGGTAAAGCCTCACCACGGACGGCGCGCAAAAAAGCCCGCTGAAGCAGCGGGCTTGAAGCGAGAGCGGGAAACGGGGCAGATGCTCAGAAGAAAACGACCGCTCCGCCGAAGGCGAGTACCGACGGATTCGACGGGTCGGGAAGCCACTTGTCTTCAATGTGAAAAACGCCGAGCACCTCACCCGAGTCGGCGACGAGGGTCACGTCGTCGGCAATCTGGTACTGGCAGCCGACTTCTTCGGGCAATTGCAGCGAAACCGCCCGGTCGAAAGCCGTACCGTCGGCAAGGGTGCCGTTATCGCGAACCGATTCATAGTCACGGCGCAGCTGATAACCGGTCAACGGAGCCAGAGCACCCTCGGCAAGTTCCTTCGCGACAATGGTCTGTGCCTTGTCGAGTTGAATCTTTTTCAGGAACGGGGCGCGTTCCTTCCATGCATCGAGCGACACCGTAGTCATCATCGTCAACTCCTTTTCGATTGGTCAGAGACGGCCGGCAGCGGCCAGCGTTCGCCGTACATCTTCTTCGAGACGCGGACGCCAGTTTTCCATACCCACCTGCGACGGTTCGAGCCAACCGAGCAGCTCGGCGGCGCGTACGATCTTGGCGGCACTTTCGTTCGGCGTTTCGCGCCCGTCGGAATACGTGGCGACTTCCGGGTTTTCGGGCGGTTCGTAGGGGTCGCTCACCCCCGTGAAGTTGGGTATCTCGCCCGCCAGGGCCTTCTTGTACAGCCCTTTCACGTCACGCCCGGCCAACACCTCGAGCGGCGCATGGGCATGTACTTCAAGGAAGTTACCGTCTTCGTGCATGGCGCGAACATCGTTTCGCACCTCGCGGTAGGGGCTGATGGCCGCAGCCACCGCAATCACGCCGTTGCGAGCCAGCAGGTTGGAAACGAAACCGATGCGGCGCACGTTGATGTCGCGATCTTCACGCGAGAAACCAAGCCCCTTGCTCAGGTGCGTGCGCACCACGTCGCCGTCGAGCACTTCAAAGCGCCCGATACCCCGCCGGCCGAAAATACGCACGAGCTCGCCGCTGAGCGTCGACTTGCCCGCGCCCGACATGCCGGTAAACCAGATGGTGAATCCTTTCTGCATGGTTCCTCAGAAGCCGAGGCCCCGGCGGCGACACGGTTTCCCTTCGCATCGCCTGCCGAACGTGGCTGCCGGCTTACTCGACGATACCCAGCTCAATGGGTTCGATACGCACGCCTTCGGCTTCGAGCCAGGCAAGGCCGCGGTCGATTTCGCCCGCGGTTCCCTCAAGCCCCAACCCCACCAGGGCCGTGTCGCCCGAGACGCTGGCGTGGCGAATGTTGGTGACGATGCGAAAACGCTGGGCCAGTTCCCACACAAGGGGCTTCTGAATGAGCGTCTGCGAAAAGGTCAGGTATACCTTGCGACGCACGACCGGGCCACCGGCGGCCCCCCGCGTCGAGGCACCGGCAATTTCACGCTCCATGCGTTCGTAGTCGGCGGTCTTTTCGGCGGGCGGCGGCAGGCGCTTGAGGTTGCAGTCGAGCCGCTGGAAGTTCTCGCCGTCTTCACTGAGCGAATAGGTCTGCTGGCTGACGGGCACGCCGTCGACGACCTGCACGATCATCCACAGAAAGCCCGGCCACCCCTTGGCAAACGAAAGGTCGGTATACGAGGGTACGTCGGGGTGATTGGGGTGCGAGTGGTAAAAGCCCAGTATCTGGCGTCCGCTGCCGCGCAGCGAATCTTCTAGCTTTTTGTACTGCAGCGGATCGATCTCGAAATAGTCGTCGCGCTCGCTCGCCTTCGTGTTCTCGGCCGGCACGGCTTCGTCGATGACCGGTTCGAGCCCATCCCAACGACCGAGCAGAAAACCGCAGCCCTCGCGGGGAAAAGCAGTGGCGCTGTGGCGGAAAATTTCGGCCAGTGTCTGACTGGAAATCTGGAACGTCATTTCGCAAAATCCTCTTCGAATTCCCACACTCGCGTGGTCATATATTTGTCGCCCCGATCGGGAAATACGGTTACCACGACCCCCTCGTCGAGCGAGCGCGCCAGCTCGAGCGCCGCAACGCAGGCCGCCCCCGACGACTGCCCGCAGAGAATGCCCTCTTCCTGCGCGAGCCGGCGCGTCATTTCATAGGCCGCCTCGGTTTCGACGGGTATCTTTCCGTCAAGGCGATCTTCATGGTAAATGCCGGGCACGATCGAGCTGTCCATATGCTTCAGCCCTTCGAGCCCGTGAAAGGGGTTGTCGGGTTCGGCGGCCAGCACCGTGACCGCAGGGTTCCACTCCTTCAGGCCGGCGCCCGTGCCCATGACCGTGCCACCCGTGCCGATCGAGGCAATGAAGTGAGTCACGGCGCCCTCGGTCTGGGCAATGATTTCCCGCGCCGTCGACAACGTGTGCGCCCGGGGATTCGACGGGTTGTTGTACTGATCGGGCTTGAAGTATCGCTGGGGATTTTCCGCCAGCAGCTCGCGGCTCTTGACGATGGCGCCGTCGGAGCCTTCCATCGGGTCGGTGTAGACGATCTCGGCGCCGAAGGCCCGCAGAATGCGCTTGCGCTCGAGGCTTACGTTGCGCGGCAGGCACAGCTCGACCGGAAAACCGAGCACCGCGCCGATCATGGCGTAGGCGATACCCGTGTTTCCGCTGGTCGAATCAAGGAGCACCTTACCGTCGGAAAACCGACCGTCGGTAATGGCGTCGCGCACCATCTGCAGCGCCGCCCGGTCCTTGACCGACCCGCCGGGGTTGAAGCCTTCGAGTTTGGCATAGACGCGCACGCGGTCGGAGACACCTTCGGCGACCTTCCGCAGGCGCACGAGGGGCGTATTGCCCACGCGCCGGAGCAGAGAGTCGGCAATGGCGTCGTCGACGGACGCGTATCGCTCGCGAAAACGCATGCCCGCTATGAATGCCGGTGCGGCGTCCATGCCTCAAGCCTCGGGTGAATCAGCGACCGCCGGCAATGGCCGGAATGATGCTGACTTCGTCGCCGTCCTTCAGCTGGGTGTCGGTGTTTTCGAGAAAGCGCACGTCTTCGTCGTTGACGTAAATGTTGACGAACTTACGAATGCCGCCCTTTTCGTCAAGCAGGCGCTCGCCGATGCCGGGGTGGGCGCTTTCGAGGTTGTTGAGCACTTCGGTAACGGTCGCGCCTTCGATCTTGACTTCTTCCTGACCGGCGGTGAGCTTGCGAAGGGGCGTGGGAATACGAACGGTAACAGCCATGACGACTTCCTCTCTCGAATACGAATGATCAGATGGGTTCAGATTCGGTGTTCTTGCCGATGGCTTCGTAAAGTCCGTCGAACTCGGCAAGCTTCGGTTGAATGACATGCGGTTGCTTGACGCGGTCGAGCACGGCTTCGAGCGTCTTGTAACCGTTGCCCGTCACGCTCACGACAATGGACTCGTCGGGGGGAATGCGTCCCTGCTCGATGAGCTTCTTGGCCACGGCCAGGGTGGTTCCGCCGGCGGGTTCGGTAAAGATGCCCTCGGTGCGGGCGAGCAGCTGAATGGCGTCGACGATTTCGTCGTCGGTCACCTTCTCGCCCCAGCCGCCGGTGCGGCGCACTTCCTGCATGACGTAGTAGCCGTCGGCGGGGTTGCCGATGGCAATGCTCTTGGCAATGGTGTTCGGCTTGACGGGCTTGATGAGATCGCTGCCCTCATGCAGGGCGTTGACCACGGGGGCGCTGCCCGCCGCCTGGGCCGAATAAATCTTGAACGGCTCGTCGGGAATCAGGCCCACGTCCATCATCTCGCGAAAGCCCTTGGCAATCTTGGGCAGAATGGTGCCGCCGGCCGTGGGCACGATGATGTGCTTGGGCACCTTCCACCCGAGCTGCTCGGCCACTTCGAAGCCGTAGGTCTTGGCGCCTTCCGTATAGAAGGGGCGCAGGTTGATGTTCACGAAGGCCCAGTTGTACTTCTGGGCGATTTCGGTGCACAACCGGTTGACCTCGTCGTAGTTGCCTTCGATGGCCACGGCCGAGGGGTTGTAAATCGTCGATCCGACGACCTTGCCCTGCTCGAGATTCGAGGGAATGAAAATGAAGCAGCGCATGCCGCTGCGGGCCGCGTGGGCACTGACCGAGTTGGCCAGGTTACCCGTGCTGGCGCAGGAAACGGTGTCGAAGCCGAATTCGGCCGCCTTCGACACGGCCACGGAAACGACGCGGTCCTTGTACGAAAAGGTCGGGTGGTTGACCGAATCGTCCTTGATGTACAGCTCCTTGACGCCCAACGCCTTCGCCAGCCGGTCGGCCCTGACCAGGGGCGTAAACCCGCTGTGGAAACCGGTAATCGGCTCGCCGTCGACCGGAAGCAGCTCCTTGTAGCGCCACAGGTTACGCGGGCGCGACTCGATCAGCTCGCGCGTAACCACGCGCTTCATGCTTTCGTAATCGTACTGTACTTCGAGCGGACCGAAACAGTATTCACAGACATGCAGCGGCGCCTTCGGATAATCGTGGCCGCATTCCTTGCATTTGAGACCGGTAACGAACATAAAACCCACCCAGACTTATTTATCCATGGAAAGATAGCGCTCGCCGGTATCGCAAAGCACCGTAACGACGTTACGGCCGGCGCCGAGCGCAGCCGCGATTCTGATGGCGGCGTGCACGTTCGCGCCCGACGAGATGCCGACAAGCAGGCCCTCTTCGAGCGCGAGGCGCTTCTTCATGGCCAACGCCTCTTCGTCGGTCACGGTAACGACTTCATCGATTACGCGGCGGTTCAGAATACGGGGAACGAAGCCGGCGCCGATGCCCTGAATCGAATGCGGCCCCGCACGGCCCTCGGACAGCACCGGACTCGAAGCGGGCTCGACGGCGACGATGCGGGTGTCGAGGTTGCGCTCACGCAAGGCCTCGCCCACGCCGGTAATGGTGCCGCCCGTGCCCACGCCGGCGACGAAGGCGTCGAACGACCGCCCCTCGAGCTGTTGAATGATTTCCGGCCCCGTCGTGCGCTTGTGCACCGCCGGGTTGGCCGGGTTATCGAACTGCATGGGCATGAAGCAGCCCGGTTCGGCCGCGAGCTCGCGGGCCAGCCTGATGGCGCCTTCCATGCCCTCTTCGCGCGGCGTAAGGCGAAGCTCGGCGCCGTAGGCGCGCAGAAGGCTGCGACGCTCGACGCTCATGCTCTCGGGCATGGTCAATACGAGCTTGTACTTCTTGACCCCGCAGACCAGGGCGAGGCCGATGCCGGTGTTGCCGCTGGTGGGCTCGACCACTGTCGAACCCGGACGCAGCAGGCCCCGTTGCTCGGCGTCTTCAATCATGGCCAGGCAGATACGGTCTTTGATCGAACCGCCGGGGTTGTTGCTTTCAAGCTTGCAGTAGACGTCGGCCGAGGCCTTGCCCACCAGGTAATTGAGCTTGATGAGGGGCGTGCGCCCGATGACCTCGGTAATGCCGTCGAAACGACCGGCGTGCATATCGAGCATGGGGCACCTCAGATCTGGTAAACGAAGGAACGGTTACGCTGCCTGTCGAGCATTTCCTTCAGCGGTGTGTCGAGAAGATCGCTCAGGCTCGTATCGGCCAGCATGGTTTCGATACGGTGATACATGTTGGCCAGAAATCGCGTGGGCGCGTCGATATCGTTGCCGGTGCGATGCGGCGTACCGAAATGCTTTTCGTCGAGAATGCGCAACACATCGAGCAGCGAAATTTCTTCGGGACCCCGGGCCAGCCGATAGCCACCCTCGATGCCGCGCTGCGAAACGAGAATACCGGCGCGCTTGAGCTTGAGCAGAATCTGCTCGAGAAAGCGGTGGGGAACGTCGAGCTGCGTGCCCAGTTCGGAAACCGAGGCGCGCTCGCCGCTTTTTACAAACGCCAGATAGTATAGGGCTTTCAAGCCGTATTCGGCCTTTTTACCGAGTGTCATGCAAGGGATGATACCATTCCCCCACTCATTCAGTCAACATTTTTAGCTAATCATCACCAAACCAGTCGCATATCGACCAATCGGAGAAGGCGGCGAGCATCCGACACAAATCTTCGTCGAGGCGCGCCCGGTGACCCGCTACCACCCAGGCGTCGCCGTCGGCCACGGCCGTCAAGGTACCCGCCTCCAGCGTGGCGTGTACCCGGCTTCCCACCTCGGCAAATCGGGAGAGTGCCTGCGCGTGGGGGTGACCGAACGAGTTGGCGAACCCCGCCGAAATCAACACATCGTCGGGCCTGAGCGCCTGCAGCAGGGCCGCACTGCTGCTCGTGCGCGAGCCGTGGTGCCCGGCCTTCAGCAATCTACACCGTTCTTTGGGCCAATGGCGTAGAAGGTGGTGTTCGGCTTCTTCCTCGGCGTCGCCGGGCAGGAACAGGCAGGCCCCCTCTTCGGTGTAGATTGCTGAAGGCCGGGCACCACGGCTCGCGCACGAGCAGCAGTGCGGCCCTGCTGCA
>JAWLBW010000022.1:0-1863 GCA_041687475.1 bacterium | reverse complement strand
CGAGCGATCGTTCGTGCCGAAGGGCGCGATACCGTCGCCCCCGGGCGGGTGCAACACTTCGATTGTGACGCCCTGCCAGCCGATGGAGTCGCCCGCCTTCCACTCACGCACCGGGGTGGTGTTTGCCTCAGCCGCGGCCAGCACCCCGGGATAGCGCCGGACATACGATTCCCGGCCGGCAACAACAAGTTCGCCGACATGGAGCCCGGCGAGAAGGTCGGCCGCCCCGCCGATATGATCCTGGTGGGGGTGACTGAGCACCAGGCGATCGAGCGCGCCGATGCGGCGGGCAATGAAGAAGGGCTCGAGAATACGCTGGTACACGCCCCAACCGTCGTCGTTTCCCCATGTGGGAAAGCCGCCCGTGTCGACCATCATGTGACGACCGCCGCGCGACAGCAGAACGGCGTCGCCCTGCCCCACCGACAGCACCTCGACCCGCAGGGCCCCGTCGAACACGCGCCCCCTGAGCTCCCAATACCCGATGGCCGCCGTGCACAGCAGGCACCCCAGAACAGCCGTCGCCCGCAGACGCCGTGCCGATGTACGCGCGGCAACCGTGATGCTCACGAGCAGGCAGGCCGTAAATCCGGCCTCGGCGCCGTCGAGCCGCAGATCGAGGGCTGCGCCCGGCAGCGCCGCGAAAAACCGGGCCCCCGTATTCGCCGCCTGCGCCCCGAGTTCCCACAGCTTCCACACAAGGGGAAGTTCGAAGTCTGCCAGCGACGCCACGCCCAGCAGAAAGGCCGACGGTGTCAGCACCAGCGAAACGAACGGAATCATCGGCAGATTCGCCGCCAGCCCCGCCAGCGACACCTGCCCGAAGTGATAGGTGGTAAGGGGAAACGTGAACAAGGTCGCCACGAACGACGACACCGCCGCTCCCTTGAACCAGCGAAAGGCCCGCTGCGGAAACGACTCGTCATGCTGTGGAACCCGGCGCAGGGCCCAGGCGACCCCGGCGAACACGGCGGCAAAGCTCAGCTGGAACCCCGGCGCCCGCAACAATGCCGGGTCGGCGGCCAGCAAGACGATGGCGGCCATACCCAGGGCCTGCTGGGCCCGCACGCGACGCCCCAGGCCCAGCACGGTAACCGTGACCGCCAACATGGCAAACGCCCGCATCGTCGGTGGCTGCGCACCCGCCAATAACGCATAGGCGCCCACCACCGGAAGCGCCACCGCACTGCTCAACCACCCGACATGCACCGTCTGCATCAGGTACAGCGAACGCTTCAGCAGCAAGCCGGCGGCGAAACGCACCAGCAGGAACACGATGGACAGGTGCAAGCCGCTGATGGCCACCAGATGCGTAACCCCTGCCGTACGCCAGGCATCGAGCAGTTCGAGCGGCATACCGCTTCGGTCGCCGAGTACCAAGGCCTTGAACAAACCGCCACTTTCTTCGCCCAGGCGCGCACGGCCCGCCGCGGCCACCGTAGACCGAACGGCCGTAAGCGCCGTGTCGAACGAGGGCGCCGCATCGAGCAACCGCCAGTGCCGCTTGCGCACGAACCCCCTGTGCCAGATGCCCTGCGCGTTTTCCTGGGTTTCGCGATCGTACTCGCCGTCGATGCCGTAGTTGCGAATCGGTCGAATGTCGACCCACACCTGCACCCGCTCGCCGCGCCGGGGCACGTCGCCGTCGAACCGCAACCGCATGGCCGTGCGTGCCGGTCGCCACCCCTCGGCGGCACGTATCGCGTCAACATCGAGAATGACCGAAGTACCGAAGCGACCCTCACGGGGAAAGCTACGCACCCTGCCCTGCACATCGACCTTGCCGATGAAATCGCGTGCGATGCCCCGCGGTTGCAGGCTTGCCGAACGCAGCTCACCGGCCGCCGCCCCCGCCGCAACCCA
>JAWLBW010000021.1:0-26337 GCA_041687475.1 bacterium | reverse complement strand
CAGGCCATCACTACTCCCTTGATAAGGAAATAGTCAAAGCCTAAAATTGGGACCCATGTCTTGGCAAATGAGTGGTACCCATGTTTTGACGAACAACCCAACCCCGATCGTGAACCCGGTTGGCGTACATGCCCCCTGAAAGGCTGATTATGCGTCACAGCTGACCGAATAATAGTTCGGGAGTTGCCGGTGGCGCAGGGCGCCACGGATCCCTCGTTGGCACTCGGGACAGGCGCTGAGAGGGGCACAGTGGCAGTGGACGGGTGCACCAGGTAGACAGACTACAGCCGGTTGTCGGGCTGAAGGTCCGACAGTCCGACAGTCTGAAAGTCTGAAAGTCAGATGTCAGATAGCCCGGCGTCTCGACGTGGAAATTGCCCTCGTCAATGCAGCCGCGGTAATTCCTGGCGCTTCGTGAGCACCGGCAGAAACAGGTCGCCGTGGTCGTCGATGCGTTCAAGCACGGTTTCGACCTGAAAAGTCAGCAGGTCGCCGTCGTTACGCGCCAGGGCGTGCTCGATTTCGTCCCAGGTCACGGGCGTCGAAACCGTGGGCAGGTCCTTCGCCCGCAGCGAATAGACCGAGACCGTGGTCTTGTGGGCGTCGTTCTGGCTCCAGTCGACCAGTACCTTGCCCACCCGCAGGCTCTTGCGCATGTTCGACACCACCAGGTCGGGGTACTGTTTCTCGAGCAGCTCGGCCACCGCACGCGCCAGCGACTTGGTCTGCACGTAGTCGACCCCCGGCGTGTTCAGGGGAACATAAACCTGCATACCCTTCGAACCCGAGGTTTTCGGGTAACAGGCCAGGCCGAGATCGGCGAAAAGATCGCGCACCAGCAGACCCACGCGGCAACACTCGAGAATGCCGGCCGGTGGGCCGGGGTCGAGGTCGAAGGCAATGACCGTGGGCCGCTCGACGGAGTCGACGTGATGCAGGTAGGTGTGCAGTTCGAGATTGGCCAGGTTGGCCGCCCAGATAAGGGTGGGCAGATCGTTGATCACGCAGAAGGTAATGTCGGCCTGATTGCCCTCGCTCCAGATATCGGCCGTGGGCACCCAATCGGGCCGGTATACCGGACACCGTTTCTCGTAAAAGTACTGCCCGTCGACGCCGTCGGGGTAGCGCTTGAGGGTAACCGGGCGGTCACGCAGGTGGGGCAGAACCGCCGGGGCCACGCGGGTGTAGTAGTCAATGACCTGCGCCTTGGTAAACCCCGGATCCGGGTAGAACACCTTGTCGAGATTCGAAAGCAGAAGCCGGCGTCCTTCTACGTGTACTTCGGTCTTTTTACCCATGCAACATACGCGGCAGTGGCATTCTACATCGGTCTCTCGCCCCGGAGGTTGTCGGGTAAAGAGAGCGTTCGGGCGGTCGTTCCCGCCCGGGAACGGACCGCCCCCCGACACCTGTGGCCTATTTTTCGGACTGCTTGCCCTTTTCAATGAGCTCGCGTACGCGTTCGCCGCCTTTCTGGCCGCCCTTGTGCCCGATTTCTTCGTAGAATTCGTGCCCGTGGGTCTTGGCCGTCTTTTCGCCGCCGCGCCGTCCGGCTTCGCTTACCGAGATGTTTTCTTTCTGTGCCATGATTACTCCTTTCCGGATAGTAGTACTCGTTTTTCAATAATGAAACGGCTTTCTACAAGAAGAAACCGTGAGTTCCTGCCGGGTAACCGGCGTGGTGCCGCAATTTCCTGCGGGCGCCTGCCGAGTGGTCGGTCACGGTCGAGCCGGCGGTCGCAAACAGTTAGAATGTGCCTTCCCGGTTGCTTACCGGCCCCCGTCAATGCCGCCTGCCGCCTGTCGTCGCGATGTGCCAATGCCCGGCATTCGGTCGCGAAGCGGCATGGCGTATGGTCGACTTGGTACGGAACATGCTAGACATGCAACAGGATATGCAGGAAAACATGCGAAAACCAAGAAGAGGAGGGCTCATGAAAAGCGAAGATCGACTCATTCTGGCGCTCAGCATCATGATTGTCGCCGTGCTAGTCGCCCACTGGTTCCGCGTTTGATGCACTCGAATCAAGCTTTGCGCCGCCCCCCTGCCGCGCCCTTCCTCCGGTCGGCTCGCTTTCCGAAGCCCTGACACGAATGTCAGGGCGGGGCGAAACCCGCGCACCTGCCGGCATCGCCCCGCTTGAAATCAGCCGCCTTCCGACTGCTTCCCTTTTTCAATGAGCTCGCGAACCCGCTGGCCGCCCTTGTGGCCGCCGGCCTCGCCGCCCTTGTGCCCGATCTCTTCGTAGAACTCGTGGCCGTGGGTCTTGGCGGTTTTCTCGCCACCCCGACGCCCTGCCTCGCTCACCGATATGTTTTCTTTTTCCGCCATTGGGGGTTTCCTCCTTCCGGGCAGCCGATGCAGACTGCCTTCGCGTATTCGGTTACGGGTGGTATTGTGCGTCGTCGGGCATGTTGGATGTGAGTACGGGGGCCCGCCCGTCACCCCGACTGCCCGCGGGTAACCCGGTCAGGGTTGTGTGCCGGGGCGCTCACCCCCGGCCTCGGCGCCTCTGCCTTCTTCCTTGAAGGATTGCAGGCGCTCTTCAATCCACGCGCGGTGGCGACGCTCGTCGCTCTGGCACGTCAGCAGCAGCTCGCGAATGTCCTGCGGGTAACTTTCGCTGACCGCCTTGTCGTAGGCTTTGTTCGTCAGGTTCTCGTTCTGGTGCATGACACGCAGGGCGTTCTCGTCGCCCATGCGGCTCATGATGCCGGTAAGCCCCTTGAGAAAAACGCCCTTGATGTCGGGTTTTGCCTTGGGTTTTCCGCCCAGCGCCCGAATTCTCTCGCTGAGACGGGCGACATGGTGGTTGTGGTCGGCTCTGAACTCCATGAGTCGGTCTTGAATCGATTCGCTCTCGACGTGATTGATGGCCGTCGTATAAGCGTGTACCGCGTCGAACTCGAGTTGCAGCAGGTCGTTCAGGTGGTCGCAGATCTGTTCATTGTCCATGGCCATGTGGTCTTCTCCATGCGGGGTGGAACATACCCGATGGTGCGATACCAACGGTTGTGTCTCATTCTGGGGTGCGCCGTGGGCGGGCCGTGACGGCGTGAGGCGACTCGATCCGCGCCTGCGTCGCGGGATGGTCAATGGTCAATCGTCAATGTTCAAGGGGGGGGCTTGCATGCCCCCTGTCTGCGGTTGTGCGAATGAGCTTCTACGCTGCGCGCTCTGCGGGGTAGGCGCGAAAAGTGTCGCCGCCGGGTTTTTTGCTGCATGCGAAGGGGGTATGCTATAAGGAAGTTCTCGTCCGTTGCCCGCTTTCCGACTATTCATGCAGACCACCGCGCCACAGAACGTTTTCGAAGTCTGGCAGATCACGCGCGAAATTCGCGGCGTGCTCGAAGTCAGCTTCGACGATGTGTGGATTGTGGGCGAGGTCTCGAACTACAAGCACCACAGCTCGGGCCACATATACTTGACCCTGCAGGACGACCGCGCCAGCATCGCGGCCGCTTTCTTCAGGCAGTGGAACCGTTATCTGAATTTCACGCCCCGTAACGGCGACATGGTCATGGTGCACGGGCGCATCGGTGTGTACGAACCCCGGGGCTCGTATCAGATCATCGTCGACCGTATGGAGCCGGCCGGCGAGGGCGCACGACGGGCGCGGCTCGACCGGCTGAAGGCGAAGCTGGCGTCCGAGGGTTTGTTCGACCCCGATCGCAAGCGGCCGATGCCGTCGTTTCCCCGCGTGATCGGCATCGCCACCTCGCCCAATGGGGCGGCCCTGCGCGACATGCTCACGGTTACCCGGCGCCGCTTTCCCAATGTGCACATTCTCATTTCGCCATGCCGGGTGCAGGGCGAGGGTGCCGCCGAGGAAATCGCCGCCGCCGTCGAACGACTGAATCGCGACGGCCGCTCCGATGTCATCATCGTAGGGCGCGGCGGCGGGTCGGCCGAAGACTTGTGGGCGTTCAACGAAGAGACGGTCTGCCGGGCCATTGCCGCCTCGGCCATTCCGGTCGTTTCGGCGGTCGGCCATGAGACCGATACCTCGCTTTCGGACATGGTGGCCGACCTGCGGGCGCCCACGCCCAGCGCGGCGGCCGAACTGGTGGTGGGCAACCAGGCCGAGCTGCGGGCCTATGTAGACGATCTTTTCGAACGCCTGGGCCGCTGCGGAACCCGGGCGGTACACGAGCGCATGCAACGCGTGTATGAACTGCGCGGCCGCCTGCGCGATCCGAAAACCTATCTCTTCGAGCGCGGGCAACGTCTCGACGAGTTGGTGGCGCGCCTTGAAAGCGCGTGGAAGTGGCGCGGCAGCATGCGCCACAGGGAAATCGAAGCGCTGGCCCTGCGCCTGCGCGAACAGTCGCCCCGGAAGAACCTGGCACGGCAACGCCTGCAGGTCGAGCGGCTGACCACATCGCTTCGCGCCGCCATGCGCCTGGAACTCGCCGAAGCGCGAGCCGGGTTGCAGCGCGAGGCCGGGCGGTTGAATGCGCTGAGTCCGCTCGGCGTGTTGAGCCGCGGGTATGCGATTGCCTTCGACGAAAAGGGCCGCGCCGTGCGCGACGCCGGCTCGCTGTCAGAGGGCGATCAGGTTGAAGTACGCGTTCGCAAAGGACGCTTTCAAGCAAGGGTTGAGAAATCGTGGTCGAGTTGATTGGACTTCTGCTGAGCGCCGTTACCGCCATTACGCCTGTCGCCAGCCCCGAGGCCCCCAAGCCGGGTGAGCTGGTGTTCGTACGCCTGCCTGGCGACGCCGAGCAGGTACGGGGGTGGCTGGGCGACGAAGAGCTGCCGTTTTTCCGCAACGAAAAGGGCTGGGTGGGCCTGGCCGGCATCGACATCGACGATGCGCCCGGTGCCCGTGAAATTACCGGTGTGACCGTGAAGGACGGCGCCGCGACGCGGTGGAAGGTGCCGGTAACGGTGGTCGCGGGCGACTACCCCGTACAGCACATTACCCTGAAGGACGAGTCGAAGGTGCACCTGTCGACCGAAGATCTGAAGCGCGTGCAGGCCGAAAGCGCCCAGATTCGCAGGGCTTTCGGTGAGCGCTCGCCGCGGCTGTGGGAAGGCAGCTTCCGCAGTCCCCTCGACGGGGTATCGAAGGGCGGGCGGTTCGGCAGTCGCCGCGTCATCAACGGCGAGCCGCGCAACGCCCACTCGGGCGCCGACTACGGCGTACCGAAGGGCACGCCCGTGTATGCCGCCAACGGTGGCCGGGTCGTTCTTACCGGCGAGCACTTTTTTGCCGGCAACTCGGTGTTTATCGACCACGGGGCCGGTCTGTTCACCATGTACTTTCATCTCGATGAAATTCTGGTCAAGGACGGTCAGTCGGTGGCACGCGGCGACGTCATCGGCAAGGTCGGGGCCACGGGGCGTGCAACCGGCCCCCACCTGCACTTCGGCGTGCGTTTCCGCGGTGCGCGGGTTGATCCGGCCAGTCTCATCGAACGCGACATCGAATAAGGATATTCATGGCCAGAAAGGCAGATTCGTTCGAGAAACAGCTCAAACGCCTCGAAGAGATCGTACGTCTTCTCGAAGAGGGGCAGCTTCCGCTTGAAGAGAGCCTCAAGTCCTTTGAAGAAGGCATCAAGCTTGCCCGTTCGTGCAACGACCGCCTGGGCGAGGCCGAACGGCGGGTCGATATTCTTCTTCAGGATTCGCTCGGCCAGGTCAAGGCCGAATCTTTCGAAGAAGAAACCCTCATCGGCGCCGCCGACGACGATGCCGATTTCGACGAAGAAGACGAGGGCGCTTACGATCAGGAATGAGCGGCCGGCAGCCGGTGGGGCGACGCGCGTGTCGACCTTGGCGGGGTGCTGTACGAGCGCAGCCCTGGCCTTCGACCCTCGAGCACCTTTCCGGCCATCTCTCGGGGCGCGAGCACGGTTGCGTCGCCCACGCCGCTTCTGTACTATGCTAGGTCATGTCTCGAGCGTACGACATTCCGCTCTGCGAGCCGTTGCCGGCCGTAAAGGGCCGATCGGGTAGCGAGCCTTTCGAACAGCGCTGGTCGGCTTACGTGGGTACCGCCCATGGCGTTGCCTTCCAGGACACGCGAACGGCCTATCACGCCCTGTTTCGTGCCCTGGGGCTCGAGCCGGGCGACCGTGCGCTCGTATCGGCCTGCTGTACCGCTCCGCTCTGGGATGCGATTACGGCCTACGGCCTCGACCCGGTGGTGCGTGACCCCGACCCCCATACGCTTGTGCTTACGGGTAGCGTCGATGCCGCCATCTGGGCCGGCATTGACGTGGCCTTCGTCACGCACCTGTACGGTCGACCCGCGCACCTGGAATCGATCGTCGGCTTCGCGCTGAAATTCGGTGTGCCCGTCATTGAAGACGCCCTGCACGCCCAGGGCGCCGAGTATCGGGGCAAAAAGGTGGGCTGTTTCGGCGATGCCGCCGTATTCTGCTTCCGCGACATGCGCATTCTGGGCGACGACGAGGGAGGCGCCGTGGTGGTTACCTCGCGCGACGATATCGCCGAAGCGCTGCGGGGCGGCCGGCGGTTCTCGACCGAAGCCAACGCTCGTCTGGGTACGCGGCTCGACAGGCTCGAGAAAACCCTGGGGGCTCGTGAAGCCATTGCCTCGGCCTACCGCGAACGCCTCGGCAGCATGGAAGGCATGCGGGTCGTTCTGCCCGAGCGGCAGGGTCGCCACGTGTACTATCGCTACGTGATTCGCGTGGCCGAGCCCGACATCATTGCCGCGCGCCTGCAGGAGCACGGTATCGAGACGGGGCGTGTGTACTTCCGCGCGCTGGAAACCGACGCCAAGCTCCCTGTCGCCCGCACGGCCGCCCGCGAAATCGTTTATCTGCCGATGGCCCCGTCGCGAGGCGAAGAAGCGGTGGCCGAAGTCTGTCGGCGGCTCGAAGAGATTCTGCCCGAGCTGGGCGGCTACATCGAAACCTGATTCCGGAGCCGGGCACGGTATGCCGTGCCCGGCGACAGTTACCGCAGGCGAATGTGGCTGAGGAACTCGCGGCGCGTTTCCTGATTGTTGAGGAACTCGCCGCGCATGGCGCTGGTAATGGCCGACGAGTGCTGTTTCTGAATGCCGCGCATCTGCATGCACAGGTGCTGGGCCTCGACCACCACGGCCACGCCGCGCGGCTGCAGCAGATCTTCGAGCGTTTCGGCAATCTGGGTCGTCAGGCGTTCCTGCACCTGCAGCCGACGGGCAAACACTTCGACCATGCGCGGAATCTTGCTGAGACCGACGATTTTACGCGTCGGCAGGTAAGCCACATGGGCCTTTCCGAAGAAGGGCAGCATGTGATGCTCGCACAGCGAATAGATCTCGATGTCCTTGACCACGATCATTTCGTCGTGATCGACATCGAAGATGGCGTCGTTCAGCACAGCCTTCGGGTCTTCGTTGTAACCCTTGGTCAGAAAGCGCAGCGCCTTCTCGACGCGATGCGGGGTGCGCAGGAGTCCGTCGCGGTTCGGGTCTTCGCCCAGCTCGCCGAGAATCGTGCGTACCGCTTCCGAAAGCGGCGAGGTATCCATAATGGGTTTCTGCATCGTTCTTATCCCTGCTCAAATGCGGTCGGCTGAGCCGCCGAAATATTCGAAACTGTTGCGATCGGTTTCGACCACCCGAATCTTCACCAGTCTTTCGCCCAGCCGGGGGTGCAGCCACTCCCAGAAGGCGGCCGAAAGGGCCTCGCTGGTCGCTACCGGGTAACCGGCTTCCTTCAGGTGGCCGTTTATCGAGTGGTGGTCGAGCTTGTCGATGAGGGGCTCGACGATGGCGTCGAGTTCGCCTCGGCTCATGACCATGCCGGTGTCTTCGGCGGGCGTTCCGCCGACTGAAACTTCGACATGATAATTGTGGCCGTGCCCGTCGTCGTTGGCGCACTTGCCGTACAGCAGGCGATTCCTCTCGTCGGGAAAGGAATCGTTCCACATGCGGTGCGCCGCGCAGAAATGATAGCTGCGTGTGAGCGTTACCGTTCGACTTCGGCCCATAACGTCGGATCTTCGTAAAGGCGCACGCGTTTCAGGCGGCAGCCCTCGAGACGCTGCTCGATTTCATCGGCCAGGTACAGGGCGATGTTTTCGGTGGTCGGAATTCGATTGCGGAACCACGCCACCTCTTCATTCAGAAAGCGGTGATCGAGCGGCTCGATGACTTCCTTGAGCAACCGGTCCAGATCGACCAGGTTAATGACCATGCCGGTCTCGGGGTCGATTTCGCCCACCACCGACACTTCGGCAATATAGTTGTGCCCGTGGCCGTAGGGAAAGTTGCACTTGCCGAAGACTTCACGGTTGCGCTCATCGGTCCACTGCGGATTGTGGTAGCGATGACCGGCCGCGAACGAGCAGCGGCGGGTGAGCAGCGCCTGTTTACCTGCGTTGTCGCTCATGTCAGACTGATGCCTCCGTCGACGGGAAGAACGACGCCGGTCATCCACGAAGCCTGGTCGCTCAGCAGAAAGACCACGGCGGCGGCCACGTCGGCGGGCGTTCCCACGCGCCCGAGCGGGTGAAAGGCGGCCTTGTCCTGCGCGTCGGGCACCATGGGCGTATCGACCACGCCCGGGGCGACCACGTGGGCGCGAATGCCGCGCGGGGCAAGCTCGAGCGCCGCCGTTTGCAGGAAAGACACGAGGGCGCCCTTCGACGCGCAATAGGCGCCGTAGTTCGGTACCGGGCGTATGCCGGCCGTGCTGCCGATGCCGATGAACGTGCCACCCTTTTCCAGGTCGGTAAGCGAGGCCTGCAACAGGCGGGCGGCGGCGCGAACGTTCGTGTTGAACGACGCGTCCCAGTCGGCAAAGGTCATCTGGTCAAGCGGCTGCGGGCGGAAGTAGCCCGCGCTGTGCACGATGCCTCGTACCTTGCCCGCCTTCCGGCCGGCGTCCAGCAATTGTTCGGGCGCATCGTCGGCACACACATCGAGTGCGACCGGTTCGATGGACGAGTGGCTCGCCGCCAGGGCGGCAAGACGTTCTTGGTTACGGCCCGAGGCTATGACGCGCCAGCCCGCGGCGGCGCATTGCCTGGCTACTTCTGCTCCGATGCCGCTCGAAGCACCCGTTATGATGACGACTTTGTTTTCAGACACAAGGCATACATTATAGCCGATGGAAACGGCCCGATGACAGCGAACGGGGGCCCACTCGGCAATGCGACACGTTTGACACCCCGCCGGGGGCTTCGTACAATATGCCTTCTCACCGCAGGAATCCCAAGGATAAACTGATGATCCGCTCCATGACCGGATACGGCCGCGGCGAAGCCGAAGCCTCGGGCGAACGTTGGATGGTCGAGGCGAAAAGCGTAAATCACCGCTATCTCGACGTACGCACCAAATCACCGGGCGAACTCTTCGGCTTCGATCTCGAAGCGCAGCGTGCCGTTCAGGAACGCTTCGGCCGCGGACGATTCGAAATTCTCATCAGCCGTGAATCGTCGACCGCCGGCACCACGGCGCTTCGGCGCGACGTCATGGTGCAGTACCTGAACGAGCTTCGCGAGCTGCGCAACGAGTTCGATTTCGAGGGTCAGATTACCGTCGACAGCGTGCTGGGCCTGCCTGGCGTCATCGACGAAAAGCAGGCCGGGGTCGACGAAAGCGGTCTTGCGGTTCTGCGCAAGGCACTCGGCGCGGCGCTCGATAATCTCGAGGCCATGCGCAAGCGTGAAGGCGAATCGATTGAGAAAGACCTGCGCATGCGTGTCGAACGCATTCTCAGCACCGCCACCGAAGTCGAAGGCCGCGTTCCGGCCCTCAATGCCCAGCTGCATGACCGGCTGGTCGGACGTCTCAAGGATCTTGTCGAAGGCATCAGCCTCGACGCCGCCCGGGTCGAGCAGGAAGTGGCGTTTCTGGTCGAGCGCAGCGATGTGACCGAAGAGCTCGTGCGTCTGGGCATTCACACCCGCCAGTTCCTGGCCTTTCTCGAAGAGAAGGAGCCGGTGGGCCGGAAAATGGATTTTCTCATTCAGGAAATGAACCGCGAAATCAACACCCTCGGCTCCAAAATCGGCGACGCCGAGGTGGCGCAGATGGTCGTGCTCATGAAGAGTGAGCTCGAGAAAGTGCGCGAACAGGTTCAGAACGTGGAGTAGGCGTGCGACAGGGAATCTTCTTCGTGGTCAGCGCGCCGTCGGGCACCGGCAAGACAACGCTTTGCCGGCTCGTGCAGCAGCGCATCGAAAATCTGCATTTCACGGTTTCCTACACCACCCGCGAACGCAGGGCCAATGAGGTCGACGGTCGCGAGTATCATTTCGTAAGCCGCGAGCGCTTTGAAGAGATGATTGCCGCCGGCGACTTTGCCGAACACGCCAACGTGTACGGCAACTGGTACGGAACGTCGTTGAGTGAACTCGAGGTACAGCGGCGCGCGGGCCGTGACCTGCTCATCGAAATCGACGTGCAGGGAGCCAGAGCCATCAAGGAACGCTTTCCCGAGTCGGTGCTCATCTTCATCCATCCGCCGAGCTTCGAGGTTCTTCGCGAGCGCCTCGAGGGCAGGGGTACGGACCAACCCGAGGTCATCGAGCGCCGTCTTCGCGTGGCGGCCGAAGAGCTTGCGCTCATGTCGACGTACGATTATCTCATCGAGAATCAAGAGCTCGAGACGGCCTGCGGCGACTTCGGGGCCGTCATACAGGCCGAGCGGCTGCGTGTCGGCCACGTACTGCCCGCGGTGCGCGAGCGCTTTCCGGGTATTCTTTCCTGAACGCAGGTTTCGCTTGCGGTGAACGACGAAAAAAGGCGAGTGCCCCGGGGGCTACTCGCCTTTTTTGTTCCAGCCGCTCATCGGGCGTCAGCCGAAATCGACGTGGTGTCGGGGTACGTAACCCAGGTCCTTCGCAGCCTTGTTGCCGTCGAGCAGGGCGCCGTAGCGAATGCGCGACTGGTCGACCTGATAGTTGTAGGTCGTGATGCCGAGCTTGCGCTGCAGGAAGTTGAGCGGCGTTACGAGCGGACCGGGCGCTTCGATGATGCGGGCGCCGGCCTGGCGTGAAAAGACACTGAGCGGCGCGGTGTCGCGGCCGACCACGTTGTACACGCCCCGTGCCTTACGGTCGATGGCGGTACGAATGGCGGCAAGCACGTCCTTGACGTCGATCAGGTTAACCATGGGGTCGTAACCCGCTACCTTGACGCAGAGGGGGCTTTGCAGATACTCGTTCAGCTGCGAGTGAACGTTGCGGCCGACGATGTTCGTGAAGCGCAGCACCACAATGTCGAGCTTCTTCGAATCCATGCGGGCGCGGCAGAGCATGTCGTCATCGACGCGATCCTTGACCCAGTGGTCGGCGTCGCTGTCGAAATTGAGTTCGCTCTCTTCATCGAGCACCACGTCGCCGTGCGGCAGCACGCGGTACACGATGCCGCTGCTCTTGAAGACGAATTTGGTTATGCCCGGCGTCTCGAGACATTTCTCGAGCATGTTCTTGGTGCCGAGAACGTTCAGCTCGTGCGACCTGGGACCGTGCTGCGACGGCCGGTTCTGAAAGGCCAGATGCACGACCGTGTTGATTTTCGCATCCTTGAACACGTCGGAGAAGAACAGATTGTTCAGCTCGCGGTGCCTGGTGATGTCGACCTGGCTGTAAACGAACTTCTTGGGGTCGTATTCGTCGAAATAGTAAGGGCGCGCGTCCTTGGCGATGCCCATGATGAAGCCGACCGTTTTGTCGAAATACAGCTGTTGCGCAAGCTGGCGACCGATGGTGCCGGTCACCCCCGTAATCAGCACGTTGCGCAGGCGGGCGGGTTTTCCGATCGTACGTTCGCTCATACGAAAACTCCCTTTCGTTCGGCGAGTCCGCGGTCAAGCATCAGCTGAACCTTTTCCTGCACGTCGCGGGCGAGCTCGCGCACCATTTCGGGATTCTGAATGGTGTCTTCGGCAAACTGCTTGTGGTAATAAAGCGGTTCGCCGTAGTAAATGTGATAACGCGTGGGAAGCGGAATCGGCAGAATGGTCGGCAACAGCGGAACGTACGGCAACCCCAGCGCCTGCGCCAGCGGCTTGATGTTGGCGAGCACCGGCATCTGCTCTTCGGCGCCGATGACGGCGACGGGCACGATCGGGGCCTGGTGCTTCAGCGCAAGCTCGACGAAGCCCATGTTGAAGGGATACAGCTGGTACCGCTGGCTGTACGGCTTGCCCAACGCCTTGGCGCCTTCGGGAAAGACGACGACCATTTCCTCGGCTTCGAGCAGCTCCTGGAAGTTGCGGCGCGAGCCGGTTACCTGACCCACGCGGCTCAGGAACGTGCCGACAAAGGGCAGGGCTGCCGCGAAGCGGTCGACCACGGCGCGCATGAGGCGGGGCGGTTGCAGCTTCTTGAAGCAGTCGATGCCGATCATCATGCCGTCGATGGGCAGGGTGCCGCTGTGATTCGAGGCAAGAATGGCCCGGCCTTCGGTCGGAACGTTCTCGATGCCGTAGCTCTCTACGCGAAAGTATTTCTCGTAGATATGCTTGACGACGGCATACGTATTGAAGAGCGTTTCGCGATTTGCCCCGAACTTGTCGTAGCCGAAGCCCAGATCGTCGACATGAATGCGCTCGATCCGGTTGACTTCATCAGCTGTGAGAACTTTTTCGTAGAACGCCATGGCAAGTAGTCGTGCGGAAGGAAAGAACCATGTTAGTCGAGGGCAGGTGAAAATGCAAGATTCTTCTCGGTGGCCGGGCGGGCTGCGCCCATGGCAAGCGCCGTCCACATCGAGAGGTTCATGACGACTTCGGCGTCGCCGAAATTCCACTCGAAAAGTCCCGCCGTCAGAAAGCTGACCCAGACGGCGAAGGCGATGCGGCGCCAGGGGCCGGCGGGGCTCTGCCACAGCCGGTACAGCAACCACCCGAAGGTACCCAGCATGCCCAGCAGGCCCACGGCGCCCAGTTCGGCCAGCACGTGAAGCACGTTGTTGTGGGCGTGCACCCGCGTCATGAGCGGCACGTCGGGGTGCCGGGCATTCATGTTGTCTTCAAAGGTGCGTGGTCCCCAGCCGAAGAGGGGCCTCTCCGAAAACTGAGCGAGCGCATCCTTCCACAGAAACAGGCGTGTGCCGGTGCTGGTCGTGGGGGTGGTGTCGAGCTGTGCCAGGCTGAAGGCGCGTTCGCGCAGAAGGGGGGTCGAAAAGAAGGCGACGCCGCCGACGAGGGCGATGAGCATGGCCCAGTGCATAGCTTTCCGGTTGTGCCAGAGCACGATCGGAACGGCGGCCATGAAACCGATCCAGGCGTTGCGGGCGCGCGTGAGCGCCAACACGACCAGCGATATCCCGAGTATCGCCGTCAGAAACCGACCTCGTCTTCCCTTTACATGCTGAACCAGGTGAGCGAGGGCCAGGGTCGTGAACATGCACACCGCGCCGAAGGTAAGGGCGTGGGTGAAGAAGCCCTTGGCCCGCCAGCCTGCAATCGGCGCCAGGGGGGTATGGGCGGGCAGCAGGGTGCCGGCCGTGAATTGAACGACACCCATGGCGCCTGCGACCAGGAAGGCGAGCGCGTAGACGGAAAGCAATCTGAAAGGGTCGACGCGACCGATGTAGGTTGCGAGCAGCGGCAGCGGGGCCAGGCTCCACAACTGACGCAGTCCGTCGGGTCGCGGCGTGGGGCTGAAGGCGAATCCGAGTACCAGGGCGAGGGCCCACGGCAGAAGCGGCAGCGAAGCCTTGGCCGCCAGGGCGCGCTCTTCGGGGGTGGCGGCCAGAATCCACACGGTCAGCAGCACCGACGAGGCGATGTTCAACGCCGCGATGGAAACCGGGGCTGCGGCGGCAAAGACATACAGCGCCGGTACGATGAGCGCGCGCAGCTGCTTCATGTACCGCGAGCCGTAAGCACCACCTTGACCGTGGCCAGAAGAAGCTTGATGTCTAGCAGGAACGAATAGTTGTAGATATAAGTCAGATCGTATTTGAGCTTGTTTTCGGCCGTGGTTTCATAGTAGCCGTTGACCTGCGCCAGGCCCGTGACGCCCGGCTTGACGCGAAGGCGCTCGGCGTAGCCGGGTATTTCCTTGCGAAACTGGCTTACGAATTCGGGGCGTTCGGGTCGCGGTCCGACAAAGCTCATGTCGCCGCTGAGAATATTGAGCAGCTGGGGCAGCTCGTCGATGCGTGTCTTGCGCAACACGCGGCCGAGCGGAAAGATACGCGGGTCGTTCTTCTGAGCCAGAACGGCGCCGGTCAGCTTTTCGGCGTCGGTGACCATGGTGCGGAACTTGATGATGGAAAAAAGTTTTCCGTTCCGGCCGACGCGTACCTGCCGATAAAAGAGCGGGCCCGGCGAGGTCGCCTTGATTCCGAGGGCCGCGAACAGGCACACCGGCAGAACCAGAATGCCCAGCAGCAGCGCGCCGGTTACGTCGATCACGCGCTTGAGCATGCGCTCTACGGTGCTCAGCGGTTCGCGCAGGAAGGGAATCAGCGGAATGTCGTGCACCTGGCTCTGCCGGGGCTTCGCGATGAGAATCTCGTGGGGCGAGGGTACGAGCATTACCTGCGTGCGTCTCATCTCGCCGGAGTTCTGCTGACCCAGTTCGCCCAACTGGTCAATGAGCTCGTCCTGCCAGTTGGTGCTGGGCGTGAGAATAATCTGGTCAATGTCGTTTTCCTGCACGATGCGGGCGATGTCTTCGCGCGAGCCCAGTACGGGCAGATCACCGGTGTCGGCGGGCTCTTCGGGGGGCGCGCCCAGCCCGGCCATGGCCGGAACTGCCTGCTCGCGAACGAAGCCGACGACGTCGAGACCGAGCCACGGGCGCCGCTGAATCTCGCGCAACAGGTCTGCGCTGGTCCGGTTCACGCCTACGAACACCGTTCGTTGGCGGCGCGAAGGAGTACGAAACTTGTGCGTCAGCCACTCCCAACCGATGAGAAGGGGAAAGTCGAGCAGGAAGAAGACAAGGAATACCGTACGCGGAAAGCGTATGTCGATGAAGAAATAAAAGGCGATGAGGAAAAGCGTCGTCATGATGACGGCGGCCAGCGGCGCGCGCAGCGACGACTGCCTGCGAATGCGATCTTCGTCGTACAGACCGGCGAAGTAGAGCGCCAGCGCCTGGGCGCCCACAACCACCCACCAGAAATGCGGCAGCCGTGTGAACGTGGGGCGGGGCAGCAACTTTTCCGTAAACGGAATTTCGACGTTCATGCGCAGCCAGAATGCCGCGTAATACGCCATGAGGGCGATGAGCATGTCGCCGAGCACGCGTACTGAGGTCAACCACCTTCGGTTATTCATGCACCTGGCTCCTGCCTGATCCTTCGACTTGCAGCGGGGTACTGGGTACGGTCACGGAGGCGCCCGAAAGAGCTGCCTGTACTTCGGATAGAATGCGCCGTGCGATGACCCCGCGATCGTAGGTCTGCACGTGAGCCTTGCCGGCCATGCCCATGGCGGCGACGGCATCGGCGCCCGCATGATACATCCACCGAATGGATGCAGCCAGCGAGCCGATGTCTTCGGGGGGGTAGGCGATTCCGCCGCCGGCGTCGCGTACGAAGCGGGCTGCGACCGCCTGCGAACCAATGATGACGGGGCGCGCCGCGGCCCATGATTCGTAAAGTTTGACCGGCGTGATTTCCTGCGACACCTGATTCGCACCGAGGGGAATGACCGACACGTCGTTCTCTGCCAGCAATTCGGGTACCCGCTCGAGGGGTACCTGCCCCAGCATGGTTACATTCGTGAGGCCGTGGCGGGCGATGGCCGCTTCCATTTCGGCGCGCTTCACGCCTTCGCCCGCCACCGTCAGGTGCACGTCGAGGTCGCGCACGAGATGCATGGCTTCGATGAGGTCGAGCATGGCGTATTGCAGGCCCAGCAGCCCGCCGTAGAAGAGGCGCAAGCCGCCCTTTCGGCAGGGCAGGGCAACGTCGGCGGCCGCGGCGAACGTTTTCAGGTTGGCGCCGTTGGGGCCGAAGATGATTTTCTCGGTCGGAACCCCCCGTTCGCGCAGACGCTCGGGGTGAGCCGGGTTGGCGGCCACGACGCGCAGGGCATGTCGATAGCAGCGGCTCTCGAATTTCTTGGCGGCCCGATACAGGCGTCCTTCGCTGATCTGCCCGAAAGCGCGGGCGCCGTCGGGCCACAGATCACGCACCTCGAAGACATAGGGCACGCCCTTCACGCGGGCGGCAAGCCCGGCCAGCCCGACGGGCAGGGGCGGCGAGGTCACGTACACCACATCGGGCCGCTCCGAGGCCAGCACGCCGAGAAAGGCGGTGGTCGCAAAGGAGCCGTAGTTACCCAGGCGGGTGACGAACGTCTTCTCTTCGCTGGTGTAAATGGGCATGCGCAGTACCGGAACGCCTTCGTGCTCTTCACGCGCGTACAGTCGTCCCCTGTATTCGGGCGCCACGCGGCCTGCCGGATAGTTCGGAAAGGCACAGACGACGCGCACGTCATGGCCGTCTTCGCGCCAGGCTCTGACCATTTCGCGCGCGCGCAGGGCGCCGGCGCCGGTTTCGGGCGGATAGTACTGGGTAACGTAAAGAATGCGCATGCCGGAAGACCGTTCTCGTTCGACGCGACGCGCGCAGGGCGCATTCGGTCGCAGGCAGACCCGCCGGCAGGCGAGCCGGGAACGAGACGCGGCTTTTCCTCCAAAGGATAAATACTCAATTATAGCGGTCTGACGCACAGCGGCGCAACAGCAAGACCGGGCCCCGGCGGCGAAGTGCGAACGCGAGAATTCGCTGCCACGGGCATGCGAGCCGTCGTGCATGGTCGGCGTTCGAAACCCGCCCGCATGGCCGCCGGCAGACCTGCCCGTTATAATGACAGGTGTCTTTTTTTGTCGGGCAGGGGGCAGAGTGCGTAATTCTCTCGACGGTTGTCTCAAACAGTTCGTGTGCGTGCAGGCAAAGGGCGTGCGATATTTCGGCACGCTCATTGAAGTCGGCGAAGAAGAGATTTATCTGCGTACCCAGGGCCGGTGGATAACCATCGCGGTCGACACCGTGTCTTCGATTCGACCCGTCTCGCCCGAAGAACTCGAACAGGCGCCGGTCGAAGAGGTCGATGCGGCGGCGTATGAACCGACCGCTGTGTCCGGCGGCGAGATTGACGGAGAGAACGACCCGGGCGACCTGTTCGACGAGTCGTTCGCGAATTCGGACGGAGAGAACCAACTGCCGTGATAGCGCTTCTGCAGCGGGTCAGCCGGGCCTCGGTCGAGGTTGCCGGCGAAGTGAAGGGGGCCATCGGGCCGGGTGTGCTGGTGCTGCTCGGGGTGGTACGAAGCGATGACGAGGCCATAGCCGAACGGCTGGCCGATAAGGTGGCCCATTACCGTATTCTCGCCGGCGACGACGGCCGCCCCGACCGCAGCCTGCTCGATACCCCTGATGCCGCGGCGCTTGTGGTGAGCCAGTTTACCCTGGGCGCGAATACGAGAAAGGGTCGACGGCCCGATTATGGGCCGACGGCGCCGGCGGCGCAGGCGCAGTCATTGTACACGACGTTCGTGCGGGCGCTTGCCGCGCGTGGCGTACCGGTCGAACAGGGTATTTTCGGCGCCGACATGCAGGTTGCTCTCGTCAACGATGGGCCGGTTACGTTCTGGCTGGAGGTGTCATGACGGCGCGCATGCTGTTCGGCGCGTCTATTCTGTTTGTCGTGCTACCGGTGGCGTCGCGGGCCGCCGGTGTTCCCTCGGTCGACTCGCGCGATCTGGCCGAGCTCATCGAGAGCCGCCCGAATCTGCTGTTGCTCGATCTGCGCGAGCCTGCTGACTACGACAGCGGTCACCTCCCGTTCGCCGTGAACGTGCCCTGGCATGACGATGAGTCGGCGCGCAAGCGGCTGGCTCGATTGGTCGAGGGGCCGCCGCGCCCCATCGTGCTTTATGGTCGGTCGGCGTTGGCGCTGATAGACGCGGCCCGATTCGTCGCGACGCGAAACGGGGGACCGGTGCTCGTGTATCCGGGCGGAGTCGACGGGTGGACCAAGTACGAGAGCGGTTATCTCGAGATCGAATGGGCCGGACTCTGGCATCTGCTGACCCGCAAGCACCCCCTGGTGCTCGACTTCCGCGCCGCAGAGGCGTGGGCGGCCGGTCATATTCCGGGGGCCCTGCGCGCCGACGACGAAGCTCCCGACGCCACGTGGAAGGCCTGGGCTTCGTCGGGCCGCCCCATCATTACCTATTGCACCGGGGCCGCCTGCGGTGCAAGCCGGAAAGCCGCGAAGCGCCTGGCCGCGGCGGGCGCGCGTCCGGTGTACCAGTTTCCCGGCGGCTACGAAGAGTGGGCCGAACGCACGGCTGGCGTGGCACGATAAGTCGTGCGGCACGGGGGGAGGGCGGTCGTCGGATTGTCTGACTGTCAGACTGTCGGACCTTCAGACCTTCAGACCTTCAGACCGTCGGACCGTCGGACCTTCAGCCCGTGCTGCATGGCTACACGGTAGTGTCTGGGGGCGGTGCCGATTAGGTCGCCCGGCCTGAAGATCAGATACCGGGATATCCCTCCGCATTGAAGCAACAAAAGAAAGGCCCTCTGGGGGAAGCGCTGCGCCACAGCTTTCGAGTACCCCCTCTCTGCGTCTCTGCGTCTCCGTGTATTGATGCACGATTGAACGAAAAAAGGCGAGCTTCGCGCTCGCCTTTTTTAACCGTTCCATCACTGACGTGTTATCAGAGGGGGAAGGGAAAGTTCAGGTTGTTCGGCAGGTGCTTCCAGCTGGTGACCTTGAGGCCGTGAACCTTCTCGATGAGGTCCTTCAGCTGTTCTTCCTTGACCTGGGTCGAGTCGTACTGCACGTCGACCAGACCGGTATCGCCGGCCCACGGCTCGTCGGCCGCTTCGGCAACCATCGAAAAGAAGCCGTGCACGCCGCCCAGGCCCTGCAGCGATTCGCGCACGCGCCTGACTTCGTTGACGGTTACCAGGCCGGCCACGCGAAAGAGCACCTCGCGCACGGTCGTCGGAGCCACCGGCGCATAGACGTCGGTCACATTCGGAAGCGCGTCGGCGCGATCGGGAACGTTTACCGCTTCCTTGGGCACTTCCTGAATGGCCGAGACCTTGAAGCCGCGTTCCTGCAAGCGCTTTTCAATTTCTTCAAGGGTGAGCTTCGAGGGCTCGAAACGCACCTCGTAACCGAGCGACGCGCCGGCCGGCGCCGGAATCGCCGGCTTGCCGATGACGCCGACGCTGCTTACGCCCGGAAGAAAGCGCAGTGTGTTCTTGAAGTACTCGCGATCGAGCGGTTCGAGAAGACCTTCTGTGTAGACGTATACCGTCTTTTCTGCCATACGCTAGCCGTGGTGTCGAAAGTAACCACCCATTATGCCAGATAGGAAGGGGTCGCGGCAAAGAAAACGGCAGACGGAAAGCCGCCTTTGTGCCGAAGAGACGCCCGGGACCCCGCTCGCAAGGGCTCGGCAATAATCAGGTCGCCCCCGGGGCATTATTCATTCTGAAGGGGACCGCCTTTCGAGGCTTCGTTACGCGTAGTAACATTCTTTGCTCAATGAGCGCTTTTCGGGTATGCTTTCAACGGATTCAGCGGTGGGGGTACTCGGAGCTATATGTTCGACGGTTGTACTTCAAACTGCAATATTGGGGGGAGGAGCGGTCGTTTGCCGCCGGGGGAGTTTGATTACCATCTTTGAGAGTCAGCGTTATGTATCAGTCCGGTGATGATAGAAAGGGGTACACCCTGAAGATCGATTCGTCGAACAACGTGTTATGGATCAAGTGCTGGGGCATGTGGGATACGGCGCTTGCGGCCGATTATGAACGTGACATGCGTGCGTGCTATAACGAGCTCGACGGCAAGGCCTGGTTCGTGCTTGCCAACATCAGCCAGTTTCCGCCGCAGATTGCCGAAGTACAGGCGGCCCACGGTAAGCTCATGGGCGAAGCCGTCACGCGCGGCATGAAGAAGGCGGCCAGCGTGGTCGAGAGCACACTGAGCAAAATGCAGATACGTCGCATTGCCCAGGAAAGCCATATGTCGGAACTGGCCTTTCACACAACCGATGAGAGCGCTCTCAAATGGTTGCTGGAGGACGCGGTTCCGGCCTGACGTAGTGTTTGAGGGGAAGCCTGAGGGCTTCCCCTTTGACTTTTTACGGTAGGAGGAAGCGTGCGTTTACATCTACAGCAGTATCTGCCCGCGGTGCCGCGAGCGGTGTGGCCCTGGATTTCAGAGCCCGAACTCATGTCGCAATGGTCGGAGGCGCCCGTCGAGAAAATCGCCGCCGGCGACGGCGACCCGGGCTGGAGTATCGGCACGCTTCGACGCATATCCATTCAGATGGGGCGTCGCACCAAGTCCTTTGAAGAAGTGGTCGAGTACAGCGAGCCGCCGGCACGGCTGGTTTACCGTGTGGTGTCGGGGTTGCCGGTCAGATACCACCGAGGCGAGCTGATATTGACGCGCGAGGGTGAGGGCACGCGACTCACGTGGATTGTCGACTACCGCTTTCCCCTTCCGGGCATGGCCCAGGTATCGCGGGCGATTCTGGTTCCCCAACTGAAGCGAAGCCTGCGTAAACTGGCGCGCCTGGTTGAAGGGGCGCCGCCCGCCGTGCTGCCGAAAGCCCATGAGGTGAATGAAGAGGCCGAGCTGGCCGAGGCGCTGGCCGAGGCCGAAGCCGTTCTGGTCGAACAGCGCGACATCGCCGACCGGTTCGCGGCGGTGGGCGATTCGAAGCAGTGGTTCGCACGGGTGTACGAGTATGTGACCGAATGCCAGATTCGCGCCTGCCGCGAAGGGCGTTTTCTACACCCTGCCTGGGTGTTGCGCATCATTCCCCGGTTTCATTTCTACTTCCGCCAGAGCCTCGATCGGTATCTGGGCGAAGCGCCCGGCTACCCCGAGGCGCACTGGCGTTCTTCGTTCCAGGCCATGGACAAGGCGCGGCGGTGGAAGGGGGGCGACCTTAACGGTCTGGCCTACGGTATCGCCAAGGGCATGCAGGCCCACATTGAAGAAGATCTGCCGCGAACGCTCGCCGAGGTCTACTTTCACTACTATCGCGAGCGTTGCGCGTACGGCCGCTTCCGGGCCGACTATCTGCTCATGCGGCAGATCTTCGAAGATGCCTCGAAGCGTCTGATTTCTTCGGTGCCGTCGAAGATCATGCCTCTGCACATGCGTGTCTTTCACCTGTACGTTCCCCCCGAGGTGAAGGACCCCATCATGTCGAAGCTGTATTACGACATCGCCCGCGAGCGCGGTCGTTCCTTTGAACGGGGCGAACGCCTGGCGGCCCTGATGGGGGCCCGCTCGCGTTACACGCATCCCTACGTGCAGGAGTTGTCGACCGGGCTGCAGATAGCCGGGCCGAAGAGTCGCGGCAAGGTGCCGGAAACGGCGTAGTCCTTCGGAGCCGGCGCTTCGTTCGGTTTGTCGGGTTCCCGCGAACAGGCGGCATCGACCATCGCCCGCCGAAAGGCGGGCTTACCTTCCCGCACGCATGGTGTGTGCCGCCACGATGGTCTGCAGGCGGCGCGGCAGGAACTTGACCATGGTGCCGCTGAGCTTGTTCACCAGGCCCGACGTTATTGATGAGCGGCCGCTGAATAGGGCGTCGAGTCCGTCGATGGCTACGTCGTCGGGACTCTGCGAGAGAAACTCCATCCACCCGGTGCGCTCGTGGTGGGCTACCTCGTGAAATTCGGTGCGGGTAATGCCCGGACAGATGGTGGCCACGTGTACGCCCTGGTTCCGGCATTCCCAGGCGAGCGCCTCTCCAAGCCACAGCACGTAGGCCTTGGTGGCCGCGTAGGCGGCATAGAAGGGCGAGGGCTGAAACGAGGCGATGGAGGCGACCAGAAGAATGTAGCCGTGCCGGCGCTCCTTCATGGGCACGCCGAACAGGTGTGTCAGTGAGGTAAGCGTGGCCACGTTAAGCTGCACCATCTGTTCGATGCGCACCCGATCGCCGTCGAGAAAATCGCCGTAGAGGCCGAAACCGGCGTTGTTGATGAGCACGTCTACGACGTGGCCGCGCCGCTTGACCGTCTCGTACAGGCGCTCGGCGCTGCCGATTTCAGACAGATCGAGAGACACGATGTCGACGGAAACATTGTGCGCCCGGGTTATTTCGCGTTGTACCCGCGCGAGCTCCTGCTCGCGGCGGGCGGTCAGTATGAGCGAATAGCCGCGCGAGGCGAGCTGGCGCGCAAAGGCTTCGCCGATGCCGCCGCTCGCGCCGGTTACGAGTGCGTGGGTACGCTGTTCGGTCATGGCAACTTCCCCTGGTATGGATGCATTCTACATCAACCCGGCGAAGCAGATGACCCGAAAATCGATTTCTCGCCGACATTCCCTTTCTCGGAAGGGCACGGACAGGCACGCCGTTTGAAGGTGTGCCCGCCCGATTCCTCCGACGTGGGAAAAGGGGGGGAATACGATTACAAGTCGACCGTCAGGTAGCCTGCGGCCTGCAGGCGCAGCATTTCTGTCAGTCCGTTGGGAACGACCTTGATGCCGTCGAGCAGGGCGGCGGGGCGAAGCTTCTGGTTGTCGAGCGACATGCCGCAGGCCTTGATGTCCACCTTCTCCGACATGGCTTTGCGCAGAACCGGTGCGAGTTCGCTTTCCTTGCGCAAAGCGTTTACGCCCTTGCCGCAGACGACAATGGCGATGCGATTCGTCTGAAAGCCGTGCCCTGCACGGGTTTCACGGCCGGTCTTGATGGCCGCCTTGATGTGCTGGGGCGTGCGCACGAGAAACGCGGCGTCATGGCCTTTCGCCGCATCGGCAAGAAGCGAGGTGGGCAGCAGGGCAAGCAGAATCGCGAAGAGGGCTGCGCGCACGGGGGTCTTCATGCCGTCACCTTTGCATCGGTTGTCGGCGTCGCGCAGTTTCGCGCCAGCCTTCCGTCGAGGCTGCAGACCCGGCTTCCGTTGACGGCAAAGTGAATCAGGCCGCCCAGAATGGCCATGTTTTTCATGAGGGGCCCCAGGGCTTCGACGCTGCCGAGCTGCACGGTAACGGTAATGGGAATCAGAAGGCCGATCAGCGCGAGCGCGGTCAGTCGCGTCATGGCGCCGGTCATGAGGGCAAGACCGCCGACGAGCAGGCCCACGCCTGCCGCGGCCACGAGAAACTCGGCCGAGGCCAGTTGCAGGGCCAGAGACGCAAAGGGCGCCGATTCGAGGCGGGCGGCGACGTGTTCGGTGCGCAACATGTGCTGCAGGCCCGCGGTTACGAAGATCAGACTCAGAAGCACACGAAACACGGGCTCGGACATTCGAGAGGAAATGGGCATGACGTTCCTTGCGTAAGAATAAAGGTTTTCGCTCGCCGATTCGGCGCAGTTAAAACAATCAAATGATAATTTGATTGTTGAAATGATGCAAGTCAAACGGTCAGGGCGAAGATCGCGGATCGCAGATCCCAGATCGCAAAGGCGAAGAAGGAGATCGGGCTGGGAGATTGCAGGTGCCAGTCGGCATACCGCGCAGCGGCACCCGAAAACGCGTGAAAACTTGCCCTTGGTACCCGTAGGCTCGGCCCAAGACCTGACTCCCCCTGCACCCGGTTTATGGATTATGGAAAGGGGATTGTGGATTTTCGTAGCGGATCGCAGTGGGGAGAGGAGCTTGCAGCCTCTTCTCTGGGATCTGCGATCTGGGATCTGGGAGCGGTCCTATCTTTCCGCGAATGCCAGCAAGTGTCGGTTGTCGCGTCGCCAGGGGTGGAAGCTTGGCGAGAAGTACTCGAGGTAACGGCGGAAGAGCGTGAAGCCGCGCAGGGGACCGAAGATTACGAAGCCGAGAATGCGCATCCAGCTGCGGAAGAGGGGCTGCTTGTCGGCACGCAGCAGCACGTTGATGAGAATGGTGATGACAAGCAGAAAAATCATCGTTTCGCGCACCATGACCTGCGAGCGGTGAAACCAGGTTCCCCCCGCATGCTCGTACACGTCGAAGGCCACGGCCTTGTGCTCGATTTCCTCTCCGGCGTGCCATCGCCAGAGCCTGGCCATTTCGGGGTGGGCGTCCTTCAGCACCTCGTCGTTCGACAGCAGGGCCTCGCCCATGATGGCGGTCATGTGTTCGAGGGCGCAGGTCATGGCCAGGCGAAAGTGAGGCGAAACGCGTTTCTCGACCCAGCGCAGACTGTCGGCCGAGCGCTTTCCCCATACGGCGAGCTGGGGCCCCCAATGTTCGGCCAGGTACTCGTTCATGCGCTCGTGTTCGCGGCTGTGCACGCCTTCCTGACCGGAAAAGGTCTTGACTGCCGCTTTGAGTTCGGGGTCGTCGATGGTCGGGGCAAAGTGCTGCACGCTGCGAATGAAGAAGCGCTCGCCCTCGGGAAAGGTCAGCGAGAGGGCATTGAAGAGCGCGGTCACGGCCGGATCGCCGCCGTGCCAGTAACGGGGAATGGTTTCGTCGAAGGAAAACTGCATATTGCGCAGCGTCGGCTGCACCACGGGGTATTTCACGAACGTCTCCACCTACGGCAAGCCGACCGCCCGAATGAGCGGTCATACGGTTGGCGATACGGGGTATAGGATACCACAACTGGGCGGTCGCGCTTCGCGGCCATTTGTTCGTGAAGGGCGTTTTACAGGAGATCGCGGGGCGCGCAGAGGGGCGGGGTACGAAACGCGAGAATATTGCCTCAACCCTTGATGCTTTTTCTTGTTCGGGTCTCGTACGGAGTCAAGTGACCGACCGTGGTGAAAGATGCTCTCCGTGCTCACCTCGTCTGAACTCGGGACAGGCTCCACCGGCCACAACCGGTCACCCGGTCTGCACGACAACCTCTCACCTATCACCTCTCACCGCCGTGCACCCGTGCACGCACGTAATCGGCCAATCGGGGTGACCGGCCACCCTTCCTACCCCTGTCACTAAGGTGTAGAATCAGGCTTGATGGCGTCTATTGTCTCTTCTGAACCTTCCATTCTACGGGGAATGCCCGTTTTCGCGGGCACCCGCGTGCCTGTGCGCAATTTTCTGGACTACCTTGCAGCCGGAAAGACCATCGATGCATTTTGTGAAGATTTTCCGGTCGTGACGCGAGATATGTTGCGACTATTTCTGGAAGAAGCTTCGGATGCGTTGATTAAAGAAGTTCGGCGGTGAAGGTCCTGTTGGACGAATGCCTACCGGCCACGATGCGCCGACACTTTGCCGGGCATGAGGTGCGAACGGTTACCGAGATGGGTTGGCAGGGAATCTCGAACGGTCGGCTTTTACGCGAAGCTGCTTCGTGCTTTGACGTATTGGTTACGATTGACCAAGGTCTTCCGCACCAACAGCGAATCGAGGCTCACGACTTACGGGTATTCATACTGCATGCCCCGTCAAATACCGTGGCGGCTCTCTTACCCCTGGTTCCCCAGATACTGGACAAGCTTGTGAGTGCCAGGCCCGGCACGGTGTACCACGTCGGTGTCTGAACCTACCGTAACCGGTCGCGCTTCGCGCCCATTTGTTTGTGAAGGGCGTTTTACAGGAGATCGCGGGGATCGCAGAGGGGCGGGGGCTCATAACGCGAGAATGTTGCGACAACCCATGGATGCTTTTTCTTGTTCGGGTTGCGTACGGAGTCAAGTGACCGACCGTGGTGAAAGATGCTCTCCGTGAATGACGTCGTCTGAACGCGCGACAGGAACCACCGGCCACAACCCGTCACCCGGTCTGCACGACAACCTCTCACCTATCACCTCTCACCGCCGTGCACCCGTGCAGCACGCGCCCTCAGTGCACCGTTTCCAGCTCGTCGACTTCGAGCCGGGGCAGGGGGGCGCGGCCGGCCGCCTGCAGAAGTTGATTCAGGTGAATCGATTCTTCGTCGGCCAGGTCGAGCAGGGTCGTGCGCAGCTTGCGTCCCTTCAAGTGATAGCGCTGCTGCAGGTAGAACTCGCGGTGTTTGCGCTTCTTGTCGATGACGAAGTCAAGCAGGGGCGCGTTCTCGCTGGGCATCTGGGCTACGGTAACCTTGGCCGCAAGGGCAATGCGCTCCTTGTCGGCCTGCCAGCGCGGAAAGCGGTCGTTCTGCTCGCCTTCGTGCAGGTCGCTGAACCAGCGCTCGAGAAAATCGACGTGAAACTCTTCGTCGTGTGCCAGCCGGCGCAGCAGCGACGAGGTCGGGCCGTGGGCCTTGTCGGCGGCGGCGCGGAACAGGCACACCGCTTCAAACTCATTCTGGAGCGAGCGTTCGACGAAGTCGAGCACGGTCGTGCGCTTGCGGCGACGATTGCGCTTGCGGGGTGCGCGACGCTTGGGTTCCTGGTCGAGCAGGCAGAAATTGCCGACGGGCGTGGTGTTCATCTCCCCTCCGAACTTGCGACCGGCTAACCTTGTACGGCGGCGCCGTTGTAGTGCCGGTCTGAATCTGCCGTCGGACAATACGTTGACGGCGATTGGGATGCGGAATCGTTCCGGTACC
>JAWLBW010000020.1:0-27114 GCA_041687475.1 bacterium | reverse complement strand
CTTCCATCATTGTGCCGGGGGCTGTTCTGGGCGGAGCGCTGTACGGCGTGGTCGGCTGGCTGTGGTTTCCCTTCGGGGTTGCCTTGCTTGCCGTGGCGTATGATGCCTTCATACGTCCACTTGCGGTGCGTGGGGCTCCGATACGCTAGCCCGAACATCCATCTCGCGCCGATGGTCCACCGTCGACGAAGGGTGCAGGTCGAAAATGGAAAAGGGGGGAGAAGCCTGGTACCTCTCCCCCCTTTCGAATCACGATCCGACGCTGGCCTATTTTCCCTTCCACTCGGGGTCGCGCTTCTGGAAAAAGGCCATGATGCCTTCCATGGCGTCTTCGGTAAGCGTGTTGACCGTGAGCATGCCGTTGAGATATTCGAGGGCGTGGGGCAGGTCCATGTCTTCCATGGCATAGTAGGCCCTGCGGCCGAGCGCCATGATGATCGGGCTCTTTTTCTTCAGCAGATCGGTGGTTTCGTTGACGGTGGCGTCGAGGTCGGCGGCGGGCACCGCCCGGTTGATGAGGCCCCAGTCAAGTGCCTCGCCTGCGCCGATCTTGCGACCGGTCATGAGCAGATCGAGCGTGCGCTTGCGCCCGATATGTCGCGAAATGGTAGCCGCAATCATGTAGGGAAACAGACCGATGTTGATTTCGGGCGTGCCGAAGTTCACGTCGTCGCGGGCAATGACCATGTCGCAGGCGAGCATGAGGCCGAAGCCGCCGGCCAGGGCGTGGCCGTTCACGCGGGCGACGACCGGCTTGCGCAGTTCTGTCAGGTCGCGAAACAGGCCCACGAAATTCTGATTTACGTTATATCGGTCGAGATAGCTCAGCCCCCCGCCGCCGCCACCGAGGTCGCCGCCGGCGCAAAAGGCCTTGTCTCCGCTGCCGGTCAACACGATGACGTGCACGTTTTCATCCTGATCGGCCTGCCGGAAGGCCTGTCGCAGCTCTTCGACGACCTGCGGGCTCAGGGAATTTCGTGCTTCGGGGCGGTTGATGGTAATGGTCGCGACACCGTCGCTGTGGTCATAGAGAAGAACCGAGTAACTCATGCGTGCTGAACCTGATGATGTGTCTGACGTTGGTGATGGGTTACTTTTCTACGGTGGTTGCCGTCGAAGCCTCGAAAAGCTTTTCGGCGCGTTCCTTGGTGGCCTGTGCGGCCAGAAGTCCGGTAGACGATTGAATGGCCACCTCAAGCGATGGTTGTTTGTCGAGTACGTAGCCTACAATGGCGTTCATGCTGCGCAAATCGCTCGAGAACGAGTAGAAGGCAAGGGTGCGCCGGCCTCCTTCGACGGGCAGAAGGTTCCATTCGCCCCGCGTGTATTTGACATCGCCCTTGGTACGCTGCCAGATGAGCCGGTGGGGGGGCATTTCGAGATAGCGAAGCGAGTAGCTCACGTTCACACCGATGAGCGAAGTGAATTCGACACGCAGCTTCATGTCGACATCGGTAATCTTATCCTTTTTCAGTGCCACCTCGGCCGACTGCATCTGTGGAATGTAGTCAGGATAGCTCTCGAAATCGGTAATTACCTCCCACACGACGTCTGCCGGAGCATCGATGAGTACACCGGCGCTTACCCAGGGAAAATCGCCTTGCGGTTTTTCCTCGACAAGTAGAATCGGGCCGTATGCGCCCAATTGCAGCAGAGTTCCCTCATCGAGCCCCTGGAAGGGTAGACGCGCCGCATGCGCGGTATGCTGTAGGATTCCGAGAGAGAAAATGAGACCACAGAGGGCGGCCGTGAGGCTTGAAGGAAGGCGCATGGGTACCCCTAACGCTCGGTAGATTGGCGCTGATTATAACGTTTCAGCGAATCGACTTCAACACTGTGGGGCCGGTTGCCTATTCGCCTATCGCCAGGCGAAATGATATAATTAGCGCGCTACGAAATTATAAAAAGTTGACAAACAATACGTTTCGCAATATGATGTGGGGCACCTTTTTTAAGGACTTCCAGATTTCGCCATGAGCAGGTTACGTGCGAGGGTAAAGTCGGCAGTTACCAGATTGCTTGACGGCAGACAGGGCGCGAAGAACAGCAACGCCACCGAGCCGGCTGGAGCCGGTACAGGTGCCGCACGGTCTGCGGTCGTCTCGACAGGGAAGGACCGAGCGCCTGCCGGGAACGGCGCGGTCGGCGGCGGTAAGCCGAAGTCGGCGGCGAAGTCGACTGCGGCACCTCGACGCAAGTCAGTAAAGGAAGCTGAAAAGAAGCCTGCCTCCACGAAACAGGCGAAGAAGGCCGCTCCCGCGAAGAAGGCCGCTCCCGCAAAGAAGGCCGCTCCCGCAAAGAAGGCCGCTCCCGCAAAGAAGGCCGCTCCCGCAAAGAAGGCCGCTCCCGCGAAGAAGGCCGCTCCCGCGAAGAAGGCCGCTCCCGCGAAGAAGGCCGCTCCCGCGAAGAAGGCCGCTCCCGCGAAGAAGGCCGCTCCCGTTAAAAAGGTCGCCGGTCCGGCGACCAGGAAGGATATCATTACGAAAACGAATACGGCCGGCCGAGCCGCGCTGCAGACTGCTTCTGCTGGAAGCACCGTCAAGGCAACTTCGGCAACGCGAAAGCTCGAAAAGACAGTCGCCGTTAAATCACAAGCAGGGGCTATGAAGAGCCGAACGGCCGCCCCGGCACAGAAGCCGCAGACAAAGCAGGTTACCGCCGCTTCGAAGAGGCTCGGTACCACTGCCCTGCGTGCCGCCCCCGGCAAGAAAGCTGGCAGCACGCCCGCGAGCGCAACCGTTTCTAAGGCAGCTACCCGGCCAGCCGCAAAGTCGCCTTCGGCGGCGCGAAAGACGCGACGTCCCCCCGTCGGACAGCCTGTGGTGGCTGCGTCCTTTGAAGCCGTCAAGGCGCTGACGGGCGAGTCGCCCGCGCCTTCCGGTTCGGAAGTCATGCCGGCGGCGGTTGATGTGCCCGAGGTCGATAGCCGGCGCGGGCTTCCGCACAAGGAGCCACGCAAGCGTGCGAACGTCTTCGAGCTGTTTTTCGACACCCAAGGCAGTCCGTACCCCACGCCGCCGCCGAGCAGGCGCGACATTCTTCCGGTCGCGGTCGAGTGGAAGGAGCGAATGCGCCCGGGCGAACTTTTCCTGGCTTTCAAGCGTTTCTTTGAAGCCAACGAACTCGGTAACCGATTGGTGCCCACATTGCGCGAGGGAGCCGGCGCCCTGATCGAGTTCGAAGGCGACCCGCAGCCGTATCACATTGCCAAGGTCAGGGGCGAAGCCGTTTTCGCTCCCGGAAAAGTTGCCGGGCTTGACGTCGAGGTTCGCATCACCCGCAGGGCCGTCGAATTGCTGCTTTCGCCGAATGCTACCCGGCCCGAAGAATATGTCGAACGGGTCATCGAGTTGCTGCGTGAGCGGGGCATCGAGCTGCGCATGGTCAGCAGCGAGATGGAAGTGCTGCGCAAGGGCTTTCTCGGGGTGGTTGCCGCAGGAGGCCGTCGCCTGGCCGACGTGCTCGTCGACTCCGGCTACCCGGTACCCTCGGGGCTACTGCGGTTGCTGAGCGAGCGGTAAGCCTTGTTTCGCGCTTCATTTTCCGTCATTCTATGAGAGAAGGGGAGCGCTTGACGAAGGGTTACTCTAACGGTTACCCTTGATTCTTTTATTACCACTGAACCTTCGGAGAAGTTTCATGAAGAAGTTGGTTGCTGCTCTCGTCGTTATCGGGTTCGCCGGATTTGCCCAGACCGCTTTTGCCCAGGACGGCGAAGCCATTTACAAGAAGTCGGGCTGCATCGCCTGCCACACCGTTGATGGTAAGGGCGGCAAGGTCGGTCCCTCGCTCGACGGCGTCGGCAAGAAGGGCAAGGACTACATTCGCGAAAATATCGTGAACCCCAACAGCACGGTTACCCCGGGTTACGCCGCCAACATCATGCCGCAGAACTTCGGCAAGACCCTGAAGCCCGACGAGCTCAACGCCCTCGTCGACTGGCTGGCGACGAAGTAACTCGCGCTTCGCCGATTTTATAAAAAGCCCTCGCGAATTTCGCGGGGGCTTTTTTGCGTAGGCGCTCGCTCTGCCACCCGTGCCGACGGAACTGGTAGAATGTCTGGTTTCTACTTGACGAAAAACATGAGCGACAAGATTACCGTACGCGGCGCCCGCGAGCACAACCTCAAGAACCTCGACCTCGAGATACCCCGCGACCAGCTGGTCGTCATCACCGGCATTTCGGGTTCGGGCAAGAGCACGCTGGCTTTCGACACCATTTATGCCGAAGGACAGCGGCGCTATGTCGAAAGCCTCTCGGCCTATGCGCGGCAGTTTCTCGAACAGATGGACAAGCCCGATGTCGAGAGCATCGACGGTCTCTCGCCCGCCATTTCCATCGAGCAGAAGACTACGAGCCGTAACCCCCGTTCGACGGTGGGCACGGTTACCGAAATTTACGATTATCTGCGCCTGCTGTTTGCCCGGGTGGGCACGCCCCACTGCCTGCAGTGCGGCGAGCCGATTTCGAGCCAGACCGTACAGCAGATGGTCGATCAGATTCTTACCCTGCCCGAGGGCAGCAAGATTCAGGTTCTCGCCCCCATCGTCAGGGGGCGCAAGGGTGAGTATCGCAAAGAGTTCCGTGACCTTCAGAAGCAGGGCTACGTTCGCGTTCGCATCGACGGCGAGCTGCGCGACCTGGCGGCCGATATCTCGCTCGACAAGAACAAAAAACACGACATCGAGGTCGTGGTCGACCGCCTGGTGGTCAAGAGCGACATCACCCGCCGCCTGACCGACTCGGTCGAAACGGCGCTGCGCCTTGCCGATGGCATGCTCATGGTCGACGTGCAGGGCCAGCCCCCGTGGCTCTTTTCGGAAAAATTCGCCTGCATTTCCTGCGGCATTTCGTTACCCGAAATGACCCCGCGCATGTTCTCCTTCAACAGCCCCTACGGCGCCTGCGATTCGTGCAGCGGCCTCGGCGTGCAGATGCACGTCGATCCGGCCCTTGTGGTGCCCGACGAGGGACTGTCGATAGCAGAAGGAGCCCTGGCGCCCTTTGAAAAGCGACTCGGGGGCTTCTATATGGGCATGGTCGAAAGCCTTGCCTCGCACTACGGCCAGTCGCTCGACACGCCGTGGAAGGATCTTCCGGCCGATTTTCGCGAAATCATTCTTCGCGGGTCCGGCAAGGAAGAAATTCAGTTCGTGCTCGAAGGCGAGAACAGCGAATACAGCTTTACCAAGGCCTTTGAAGGCGTCATTCCCAACCTCGAGCGACGATACCGGGAAACCGAGAGCACCAATGCCCGCGAAGATCTCGAACGCTTCATGCGCAATCTGCCGTGCCCGACCTGCGGTGGCGCGCGCCTGCGTGCCGAGAGCCTGAGCGTACGAATTGCCGGCAAGCACATTGCCGATGTTTCGGGTTTTTCGGTACGCGGCGCCATCGAGTTCTTCGGGGCGCTCACGCTGCCTCCGCGAGAGACGGAAATCGCCCGACGCATCGTCAAGGAAATCAATGATCGACTCAGCTTTCTGGCCGATGTGGGGCTCGAGTACCTTACACTCGATCGCAGCAGCGCCTCTCTTTCGGGGGGAGAAGGGCAACGCATTCGCCTGGCGAGCCAGATCGGCAGCCGGTTGGTCGGCGTGCTCTACGTTCTCGACGAGCCCTCCATCGGGCTGCACCAGCGCGATAACGAAAAGCTGATTCACACGCTCAAGAGCCTGCGCGACCTGGGCAACACCATTCTCGTGGTCGAGCACGACGAAGACACGATTTCGGAAGCCGATTACGTCATCGATATGGGCCCCGGCGCGGGCCGCCACGGCGGAAGCATCGTCGCCCAGGGCACGCCCGCCGAAATCATGAATAACCCCGAGAGTCTGACCGGCCAGTACCTGAAGGGCACCCGGAAAATCGAAGTGCCGAAGAAGCGACGCACACCGTCGGACCGTTGGCTCAGTATCGAGGGGGCGCGCGAACACAACCTGCAGGGTGTCTCGGCGCGTATTCCAGTCGGCACGCTGACCTGCATTACGGGCGTCAGCGGCAGCGGCAAGTCGACGCTGACCATCGACACCCTGTACCGGGCGCTGGCCCAGCGCCTTAACGGCTCGCGCGAACCGGTCGGCGGTCACGACGCCATTCAGGGACTCGAACACTTCGATAAGGTCATCGACATTGACCAGAGTCCCATCGGGCGCACGCCGCGTTCCAACCCGGCCACCTATACCGGACTTTTCTCCGATATTCGCGACCTGTTCGCCAACGTACCCGAAGCGCGTATGCGCGGCTACAAGGCGGGCCGGTTCTCCTTCAACGTGAAGGGGGGGCGGTGCGAGGCCTGCGGCGGCGACGGCATGCTCAAGATCGAGATGCACTTCCTGCCCGATGTTTACGTACTCTGCGATACCTGCCGGGGAAAGCGTTACAATCGCGAAACGCTCGAAATTCTCTATAAGGGGAAGACGATTTCCGAGGTACTCGAGCTTACCGTTGAAGAAGGGCTCGAGTTTTTCCAGGCCGTGCCCTCGGTGCGCACGAAGCTGCAGACGATTTTCGACGTGGGCCTCGGCTACATTCAGCTCGGGCAGGCGGCCACGACGCTCTCGGGCGGCGAGGCCCAGCGTATGAAGCTCAGCCGCGAGTTGAGCAAGCGGGCCACGGGTAGAACCATTTACATTCTCGACGAGCCTACCACCGGTCTTCACTTCGAAGACATTCGCAAGCTGCTCGAGGTGCTGAACCGCCTCGTCGAGCAGGGCAATACGGTGGTGGTCATTGAACACAACCTCGACGTCATCAAGACCGCCGACTGGATTGTCGACCTGGGTCCCGAGGGCGGCGATCGCGGCGGGGCCATCGTGGGCGAGGGCACGCCAGAAGAAATCGCCCGCATCAAGGGAAGTCACACCGGCGCCTTCCTCAAAAAGGTTTTGAAGCGGTGAAAAATCGCCTCGTAGTGGTGGCGGGGGTTGCCTTCCGCGAAGAGCGTGTTTTTCTTGCGCAGCGTCCGCAGGGCAAGCACCTGGCCGGGCTCTGGGAGTTTCCGGGCGGCAAGCTTGAACCGGGCGAGACCCCCGAGGCCGCCCTTGCGCGCGAACTCGAAGAAGAGCTCGGCGTGGGCGCCGAGGTTGGCGAAATACTCGACGCCGTGACCTGGCCCTATGAGAAGTTCGACCTGCTCATGCTTCTGTACGGGGTTCGTTTTCAGGGTGAGCCCCGTGCCCACGAGGCGGCCGCCGTAGGATGGTTCACGTTAGACGAAGCCATGCGTTTACCCGTTCCCCCGGCCGACGAACCAATCATGCCGCGCCTCGCCGGCTATCGTCGGCGTATGAGCACGGCTGCGGAACAGACGTCGGCTGCCGCCCGGGCGGCCGGCAATACGTCCGGTGATGCCACGGGCGATACGGTATGATGAACGGAGCAATCGGTCGCCAACCCCTCGCGTCATGACTCGTTACCAGCAACTCGTACGCCGTATTCGCCGTTTTCTTCGTCCCCCCCGTCAGCTGCGGCCCACCCGTCTGGGTTGGTTTTTTCTCTTTGTGACTCTGGGACTGGGACTCGCGGCCATCAATACCGAGAACAACCTGATGTATCTTGCGCTCGGGCTTCTGCTCGCGCTGATTGCAGCCAGCGGTCTGTTGTCGGAAATGTCGCTGCGGGGGTTGTCGGTGGGGGCCGTTCACCCGCCCGACCCGGTCGAAGGTCGGCCCTTTCTCTTTGAGATCGTCGTAGAGAACGGCAAGCGCCGTCTTCCGTCCTTCGCCGTAAGTGTCGAGGAAATTGCCGAGGGGGGTAGCGTCATCGGACGGGCTTTCTTCTTCCGTATCGACGCAGGCGAGCGTCAGTCGAGAGCAGCCGAGGGGCTGTGCCCCCGGTTCGGTCGTTTACGCATGCGCCATTTACGGGTTTCGACCGGGTTTCCGTTCGGGCTCTTCGTGAAGGCGGCCCTGCTTGATGTTCGTGACGAACTCATCGTGCTGCCCGACGGTGAAGGAGCTTCGTCGCCCACGCCTACCCCCCGTTGGTACGAGGGGGCCCGTCCGGCGGGTAAGGCGGGAAATGGAGCCGAACTCTTCGCCCTGCGCCCCTATCGCGAAGGCGATACCGCTCGCCAGATTCACTGGCGCAAGAGCGCCACGGGCGGTGGTCTTCAGAGCAAGGTCTACGAGCGTGAAGAGCGACCTCAGGCCATGCTTGCCCTCGTGCCCGGAGGCGGCCTGCCATTCGAAGAGGCCGTGCGGGGCGCCGCGAAGTGGCTTGACGAGATGGAGCAGGCCGGCTACGACGTGGGCCTGGTGGCCGGTCGGCGGCATGCGCCGGGCGCAGGGGCCGCCCATCGAATCACCCTGTTGCGGGAATTGGCCCTGTTCGCCGGCGAAGCGCCGGAGCAGCTGTCGGGGCATGAATTTCTCCTTTCCTTCGCTGCTTCTACCGGTGGCGCCGTCGGGCCGGGGTAGGCGCCTCCGACTCCATGATTGAACTATCGCCGGGGCTTGGGTAAACTGACTGGTCAACGGCCGGTAGTGTACCGTGCGAACTCTGTACTTCCAGGCGATACGTCATGCAGATTACGTGTGAAAAGTGTGCGAGCAAGTACAACCTTGCCGACGAGAAAATCAAGGACACGGGCACCGCGGTTCGATGCCCGAAGTGCTCGCACGTATTCAAGGTGTTTCCGCCCGCGGCGCAGGCCGAGGCCGCTTCTTCGGTCAGCTGTGCCAACTGCGGCAAGGACACACCGGCGAAACCCGGCATGTCGGTGGTATTCTGCGCCGACTGCCAGCGTAAGTTGACCGACCCGCCGCCGGCCGAGACCGCCCCCGAGCCGCCGCCCGCCCCCGAATCCCCGGCTGCGGGCGGGGCCCTGTTTGAAGATGACCCTTTCGGTGAATCGGCGAGCGGCGACGCCGGGTCGGGCGGGGTCTTTGACGATGCGCCGGCCGCGCCGGCCGGAGCTGACGGCGGTCTTTTCGACGACGCGCCTGCCGGCGGTGACATGTTCGACGACGGGGCCACGGCCTCCGACGGCGGCCTGTTCGACGCCGGCGCCTCGGGTGGGGGCCTTTTCGACGATGTAGCCGGTGGCCAGGAAGCCGATCCGTTCGGCGATTTCGATGCGCCCGCGGGCAGCCAACAGGCCGACCCCTTCGGCGACTTCGGCGACGATCCGGTTGCCCAGGGCGATGATCCGTTTGGCGATGCACCCGCCGGTGGCGCCGAAGCCGACCCCTTTGGAGATTTCAGTGAGCCGGCGGCCGCCGGCACCGAAGCCGATCCGTTTGCCGACGACATGGGCGGCGTTCCCCCCGAAGACGATCTGGGGTTTTCGGAACCTGCCGATTCCGACCCCTTCGCCGAGCCCGAAAAGAAGGACCCCAAGTTCAAGCCGGCTCCGGAGCGTAAGGGTATTGAGGTCAAGCAGGTTCAGGAAAGCGGCAGTGAACGAATTATCGCGCTGCTTTCCGATAACGCGGCCCGAATCGGCATCTTCGCCGGTGGTGCGCTGGTCGTAGCCCTCGTGGGCCTGGTTGCCGCCATGGCCTTTCTGCCGGCCACTTTCGGCGCCCGCCCCGCAGTGGCCAATGATCGCCCCGGCATGCTCGCCCGCCTGTCGTTCAAGCTGCAGGAGGTCATGGGCTCGCAGTATTACGGGCAGGCAATGGAGCAGACCTTTGTCGAGTCGGGCCGACGCGAGATGGAGCTCGCCTCGGGGGTGGGTTTCAAGAAGGCCGAAGAGCAGTTCAAGCAGTTGTTGAGGCTCGACAGGGGCAATGCCTCGGCCAACCAGGCGTTGCTTGAACTGTACGCCACCTGGGACCTGCTTGAGGAAGGCAATCTCTTTCAGGCCGATATCGCAAAGCTGCAGGCATCGGTCAAGGGTAAGCCTGAAGTCACCGCGCTGGCTCTGCTGGCGTTGGGGCAGGCCGAAGCCGTGACGCCGTTGCTTCCGTCGCTGGGCGCGGCGGCGCCGCTGTATGCCGCGCTGGTCACGCGCGCCGCGGGAGACAATGCCCAGGCGGTATCGGCGCTTGCGGCCTATACCACGGCCGAACGGCAGAACTTCTTCGCCGGTATCATGTACGCGCACGCCCTGCGCGATGTCGGCCGTTACGCCGATGCCGTCAGCGCCTACGAACGGGCCGGCTCCATCGTCGGCGGCAATGCCAAGGCCTTCCTCGAGATCGGTAAGATACGGTTGACGTATCTGGAACAACCCGACGAGGGGCTCAAGGCATTCCAGCAGGCGCTCGTGGGTAAGCTTGGTGCGAGTGCGCTGGTAAAGGCCGAGGCAAACTTTCATGCGGCGCGCGTGCTGCACGAGCGCGGTCGCGGCAGTGAAGCCCTCTCGGGCATTCAGAGCGCCCTGGCCGATTTCCCGAACAATGCCCGCTATCTGACGACGCTGGGCGACATTCAGTTCGACTCGGGCAAGATCGTCGACGCCTACGGAAACTACGACAAGGCCAAGACTTCAGACCCGAACTACGTCGACGCCTGGATAGGTCTCGCGCGCACGAATTACCGACTTGAAAAGGTCGATCTCGCCATCGAGAACTTCAAACAGGCGCTTTCCATTGATGCTTCCTACCCGCGTGCAAGCTTCCTTTATGCCGAGCTGCTCAACGACCTGGGCAGGGCAGACGAGGCCGAAGCGACTCTTCGCGAGGCGTTGAAGCGTAACCCACGTCGGGCCGAAGTCGTCGATCGGCTGGCCGATTTTTACGTCGACCAGCAGCGTTTCGACGAAGCCCTGGAGCTGTACAACCGGTTGATCGGTATTGCGCCCGACAGCATTGACGGCTACGTGGGGCGGGGTGTGGTTCTCGTGCGCCGTAACCGGCTTGCCGCGGCGAAGGATATGTTCGGGCGGGCCGCTGCCATCGAGCCGGAAAATCCCTCGGTGCTGTTCCGTTTCGGACAGGCAGCATATCTCGAAGGCGACTTTGCTACGGCAGAGCGGTCTCTGGGGGGGGCCCTTGAGAAGCAACCCTCGCACTGGGAAGCGCGGCTTTACCTGGGCATGACCATGGTGAAGCTGAAGCGTTTCAACGAGGCGCTCGGCCATTACCAGAAGGCCCTGGATGTCAACGCCCGGGCCGCCGAAGTCTTCAGGCAGCGTGCGCTTGCCTACTGGCTCCAGGGTAACGGCGCCCAGGATGCCAAGGAGTCGAAGCGATTCTACGATAGTGCCGTGCGCGACTTCGAGCAGGCCATCAGGTATCGTGACGATGACCCCGACTATTATTACGATTACGGGGTGGCCCTTGACTCGGCCGGGATGGCGGGTAAGGCGCGCGATGCCTGGGAGAAGGCCAGAAAGCTGCGTCCCGACTTCAAGGAGGCCCTCTATCGCCTGGCTCGCTACTACGTGGTGTTCCTCGATTTCAAAAAAGCCGAGAGCATGCTGCAGGAAGTGATTGCCAAGGCGCCCCGCGACTCGCGGGCCCATGTCGAAATGGGCAAGGTCTATCTTGCCACCGGCCGCACCGACGACGCGCAGAAGCGCCTGGCCAGAGCTATCTCACTGGACGGACGCAACAGCGAAGCCCTCGCGCTCATGGGCGAAGTGTACGAACAGAACTTGGACATGCGCAACGCGGTTCGCTACTTCGAACGTGCGCTCAAGGCCGATCCGCGCAATGGGCAGGCTTACTTCCACCTGGGACTCTACTACAAGGACCGCAATCCGACGCGGGCCAGGGAGTTGTTCCGGCGCTCCATCGATACCGGCACGCTGCCGCGGGAGAAGGTCGAAGAGGCCCAGATTGCGATACGAGAGCTTGAGTACGTCAAGCAGTAATGACCAGCGGGGCCGATTCGGCCCCGTTTCTTTGTAACTCTACCTGTAGGCAGCTGGAGCCCGGGGGTTCCTATCTGGTAGCATGTCAGATTGCGCCAAGGGCGAAGGAACGCCCTATCGCATGCGGAGGCGCGTAAGGTTATGTTCGAGTCGCTCGCGGCATGGTCGGCAGATATCTGCTTTGTGGCAGCTTCGGTGCTTTCAATTCTGAGTCTGCAGCGGGGCGGGCGTCCACCCTTCGTCTACGGCTGGTCGTTGCTGTTGGCCGGCGGTATTCTCGAGCTGCTGTACATGGTGGCCGCCACCGTGCGGCTCGGCGCGTTTCCGATCATCAATCCCTGGATCGGCGCAAGCTTTCTCAGCTTTCTGATTACCCTGTTTGCGGTTCTCGTCTGGCTCAAGCATCGTGAACCGGCATTTCTCGCAGGCGCGGCGCCGGTGGCGGCCATGTTCGCGATCCTTTCGGCTTCGCGTCCGGTTACCGAGGCCGATCTGGCCGGCTTTGCCGAGCAGTTTTCGAGGCTGCAGCCCGGCGTCGACGACGCGGGAAGGCAGATTCTCGAGAGCATCTGGTTTCCGACTCATGTGACGTTGGCGCTTGCCGCTTATGCCCTGTTTGCCCTGGCTGCGACGATGGGGCTGCTGCAGCTGGCCCTGCATCGTGCGCTGAAGCGCAAGCGAGGCGTGCGCCGCATTCAATATCTGCCGCCGCTGCCCGTGGTCGAGAGTATCGGTACGACGAGCGTCATGATCGGCATGGCTTGTCTTTTCGTCGCGCTCGTCATCGGCGCCTACGGGGCCCGCATGGTATTGCAAAGCCACTGGCTGGGCGATCCGAAGGAGCTTGCCGGACTTGCCATTCTGCTGGTCTATGGCCTGATCGAGGCCACACGCGTCGTTCGCGGATGGACCGGTCGCCGAACCGCCACGGCCCATGTCGGAGCCTTTGTCATGCTCATCGTCGTATTTCTCGGCAGCAGTGTACTTGCGCCGAAGCTTCATGGTTTCTGATGGACCTGGTTGTTGTCGGTCTGAATCATCGCTCTTCATCGGTGTCGCTGCGCGAACGAATGGCCATGGAGCCCCAGGTCGCGGTAGACTTCCTGCGCTCGCTGCGCGACGGCGGCGTCGTCAGCGACGGCATGGTCGTTTCGACGTGCAACCGCGTCGAAGTCTATGCCATGTCGCGGGAACCGGCAACCGCGCCGGCGCGTATCGGTGAAGCACTGGCGGCCCGTCACGGCCTGCAGTCGGCCGATGTGTTTCCTTCGCTCTATTCGCTGAGTGGAAAGGAGGCGGTCGAGCACCTCTTTTCAGTCTGCGCCAGTCTCGACTCCATGGTGGTAGGCGAGCCGCAGATTCTCGGGCAGGTCAAGGAAGCCTTCGCCACGGCGCAACAGGCCGGCCTGACCGGGGGCGCTTTCAACCGTCTCATTCAGCGTGGCTTTTCGGTAGCCAAACGGGTTCGTACCGAAACGCAGATCAGCCGACTGGCGGTATCCGTAAGCAGTGTCGCCGTCGATCTGGCCAAGAAGATTTTTCAGAAGCTCGATCAGCACACCGCCATGCTGGTAGGCGCGGGTGAAATGGCCGAGCTTGCGGCCCGTCATTTCGACTCGGCGGGCATCAAGGAACTTTTCATTCTGAACCGTACCTACGAACGAGCGGTGGCGCTTGCGCAGGAGTTCGATGCGGTCGCCGCGCCCTTCGACAAACTGCATTCTTATCTGGCCGAAATCGACATCGCGGTCTTTTCGGTAGGCGCGCCCCATTACGTCATTCGCGCGGCCGAACTGGAGTCGATCATGGTGCGTCGGCGCCAGCGACCGCTCTTCCTGATCGACATTGCCGTGCCCAGGAACATCGATCCGGCGTGCGCCGAATTCGACAGCGTGTTCCTGTACGACATGGACGATCTCGAGCACATTGCCGACGGAAACAAGGCGCTGCGCACGGGCGAGGGCGACCATGCCCGCCGCATCGTAAAGGAAGAGTCCGACGCGTATCTGTCGTGGGCCCAGGCTCAGCAGGCCTTTCCCATCATTGCCCGCCTGACCATGCGGGCCGAGTCGATTCGTAAGGCCGAGCTCGAGCGCACCATTGCCGATCTCAATGCCGACCCCGAAACAGCAGAAAAACTCGAGCGCATGACGGCATCGATCGTGCGCAAACTCCTGCACAACCCCATTCAGGCCATCAAAGCGGCCCAGAGCGGCGATGACTATCTCGTGCTCGAAGCGGTTCGCCAGGCATTCGGCCTCGACGATGAACGGGCCGACGCAGAAGAGCGTAAGGCCGACCAAGCAAAGGAAGCATGAAGAAAATTCGTATCGGTACCCGCGCAAGCCGGCTTGCCCTCTGGCAGGCGAATCATATTGCCGACGCCCTCAGGCAGGCCCATCCGGGGGTCGAGACCGAACTGGTTACCATGACCACGAAGGGCGACCGCGTTCTTGACGTTCCGCTTTACAAGGTCGGCGGCAAGGCGCTCTTCGTGAAGGAAATCGAAGAGGGGCTGGCCGCGGGTTCGTTCGACCTGGCCGTGCATTCGATGAAGGATGTGCCCGGGTTGATCGCCGATGCCTTTGAAATCGCCTGCGTACCCGAGCGCGAAGACCCCCGCGATGCCCTCATCAGCCGCGAGGGGCAGGGCTTCGATGCATTGCCGCAGGGGGCCGTCGTGGGTACCTCGAGTCCGCGCCGGGCGGCCCAGCTGCTGCACCGACGTCCCGATCTGCAGACCAAAGTGCTGCGCGGCAACGTCGAGACCCGTATTCGCAAGATGCGCGAAGGCGAATACGACGCCATTCTGCTGGCGAACGCGGGCCTGCTTCGCCTCGAACTGGCCGAACAGATTACCGAGGTCATCGAACCCGAGGTGCTGCTGCCGGCGGTTGGGCAGGGAGCGTTGGCCATCGAGATTCGCGCCGGCGATACGGCTACGGCCGAACTGGTGCAGGTGCTGCATGACCGCGACACCGGCGACCGCGTCGCCGCCGAACGCGGTTTTCTCGCCACCCTCGAGGGGGGGTGTCAGGTACCCATTGCCGGCTATGCGGTGCTCGAAGGCGACGATGTAGTGCTCGAAGCGCTCATCGCCGATCCGGAAGGGAGTCCGGTCATTCGCGGTACCGAGCGCGGCCCCCGCAGCGAAGCCCGCGACATCGGTGTGCGATTGGCGAACCGTCTTCTTTCGCAGGGGGGACGCGAGATTCTCGACAAATGCCTGGCGATCGAAAGACAGTAGGCCTGGCCCAATTGGTGGGGTCGGGGCCGGGCGATATGCAGCTGCTCACGCTGCGGGCCCGCGAGGCGCTCGAGCGAGCCGAAGTCATCGTGTACGACTTCCTGGCCAACGAGCGGCTTCTCGCCCTTGCGCCGAAGGCCGAGCGAATCTACGTCGGCAAGCAGGGCGGCAACCACACCATGAGCCAGCACGACATCAACGCCCTGCTGGTGAGGGAGGTCGCTGGCGGAAAACGCGTCGTACGGCTGAAGGGGGGCGACCCCTTTCTCTTCGGTCGCGGCGGCGAAGAAGGCAAGGCACTCGCCGACGCCGGGCTGCCGTTTGAAGTCGTGCCGGGCATTACCTCGGCGCTGGCGGTACCCGCCTATGCCGGCATTCCGGTAACCGAGCGCAGCAGCTCGGCCTCGCTCGCCATCGTCACCGGTCACGAGAACCCGCACAAGGACCGCAGCGGCGTAGACTTCGGCGCGCTGGTCAACATGGGCACCATCGTCATACTCATGGGCATGAGCCGCATCGCCGAAAACATGCGCGGTCTTCTCGATGCCGGCATGGAGCCCGACCGTCCGGCAGCGGCCATTCAATGGGGTACGCGGTACGAGCAGCGAACGGTGGTGGGTACCGTGTCCGATCTGGCCGCCAGGGTGGCCGAAGCAAAACTGGGTGCGCCCGCCATTATCGTAGTCGGCGAGGTCGTACGCATGCGTGAGTCGTTGAACTGGTTCGAAGGCCGGCCCTGGTTCGGAAAACGGATTGTCGTGACCCGCTCACGCGAGGCCAACGCCGCCGTGGTCGATGAACTCGAACACCGGGGCGCCGAGGTGGTGCAGATTCCGACCATTTCCTTTACCGAACCGGCCGATTTCGCTTCTCTGGATGAGGGTATTGCCGGGCTGGGCGACTACGATTGGGTAGTCTTCACGAGCGCCAACGGTGTGCAGGCCTTCCGCCGCCGCCTGCTTCATCAGGGCCTCGATGCACGGGCGCTTGCCGGGTGTCGCATTGCCGCCGTGGGGCCGGCCACCGCCGCGGCCCTGGAAGAGTTCGGGCTGGTAGCCGATCTCATTCCCCCCAGATTCGAGGCCGAAGCACTGGCGCCCGCCCTTGGCGATGAGCTTGCCCGAAGCCGTATTCTGCTCGTTCGCGCCGAGAAGGGCCGTGAAGAATTCATTGAAGCGGCCAGAGCCGCCGGGGCCCGGGTCGATCTGGCCGTGGCCTATCGCACGGTGCCGGCTGCGCGACCGCCTGAATTCGAGCGTGTTCTTGCGGCTGAACGCATTCCCGAGCTCATCATGTTCGCCTCGCCCTCGGCCGTGCATGCCTTTCTCGGTATGCTCGAAGGCGACGAACGCGAACGCCTGCGTGGCGCCTCGGCAGCCTGCATCGGGCCGGTAACGGCCAGGGCGGCGCGCGAGGGCGGGTTCGAGGTGGCCGTCGTGCCGCGCGACTTCACCCTGCCCGGGTTGCTCGAGGCCATGGACGATTACTTTCGAGGTAGCAAGCATGTTTCTGATTGAACGGCCGCGGCGTCTGCGCCGTACGGCGCGCCTGCGCGAGATGGTGCGCGAAACCAGCCTGGAAGCCCGCGGGCTCGTGCAGCCCCTTTTCATCAGCGAACGCAGCGAGGTCGAACCCATCGGTTCCCTGCCGGGCATTTCGCGCTGGCCGGTCGACAAGGTGGCGGCCGAGGCCGAGCGTCTGGCGAAGCTGGGCGTCGGCGGCGTACTCATCTTCGGCATTCCCGAGCACAAGGACGAGCATGGTTCGCAGGCCGATGCCGGAAGCGGCGTGGCGCAGCGGGGGGTGAAGGCCATTCGCGACGCTGTCGGCGACGATCTGGTCATCATTACCGACGTCTGCATGTGTGAATATACCTCGCACGGGCACTGCGGCATTCTGCGGCCCGACGGGCAGGTCGAAAACGACCCCACGGTCGATCGTCTCGTCAGCATTGCGGTCAGCCACGCCGAGGCCGGTGCGCACGTGGTGGCGCCCAGCGACATGATGGACGGACGGGTCGGCGCCATTCGCGAGGGACTCGACGAGGCCGGCTTTTCCGAGACCCCGATCATGTCGTACGCGGTCAAATACGCCAGCGCATTTTACGGCCCCTTCCGCGACGCGGCCGAAAGCACGCCCGCCTTCGGCGATCGCCGTGGGGCCCAGATGGATCCGGGCAACTTCCGCGAAGCGCTGCGCGAAGCCGCCCTCGATCTCGACCAAGGTGCCGACATGCTCATGGTCAAGCCGGCCATGCCCTACCTTGATGTCATCAAGGCGCTGCGCGACAACTTCGAGGTGCCCATTGCCGCCTATCATGTCAGCGGCGAGTACGCCATGGTCAAGGCCGCCGGCGCGAACGGGTGGATCGACGAGCGCGCCGTCATGACCGAGTCGCTGCTTTCCATTCGCCGTGCGGGCGCAGATATCGTGATTTCCTATGCCGCGGCCGAGGCGGCCTCGTGGCTGCGCGGCTGATTCCTGGCCGGGGCGGGGTGCCCACAGGCTCTGCGCTGGAGTATGATGGATGGCATGAGCCCCGGTGAACCGATAATCGGCGAGCACGAGGTGCTGCTGGTCAGTGCCTGCCTTACCGATGTGCATTGCCGGTATGACGCCCGTTCGTCGGGGCGCGAATCGCTCATGGCCCTCGCGCGCGGGGGGCGGGTGGTGGCGCTGTGCCCCGAAGTGGCCGGCGGGCTGGGGGTGCCGCGCGAACCTGCCGATATCGTCGGCGGAACGGGCGAAGACGTGCTCGACGGTCGCGCCCGTGTCGTAACCCACGGGGGGCGCGACGTGACGGCCGATTTTCTTCGCGGCGCCCGGGCCGTACTCGAAGTCGCCCTGGGGCAGGGGGTAACCACGGCGGTGCTCAAGAGTCGCAGTCCGAGTTGCGGGGTGGGGCAGATTTATGGCCCCGATCGTGTGTTGAAGGCAGGTGACGGCGTGACGGCCGCGCTGCTGCGACGACACGGCATACGCGTAATCAGTGACGAAGAATGGAGTTCGACCAGTCGTTAGAACACCAGATTCTCTTTCGGAACGCGCTGCGACTGGGGGCGTCGACCTATGCCCGCAACGAGCGCGAGCTCGAAGAGGCCATTCGCAAGCGCCTGCACGAGCTCGGCTACCGTGACACGAGCGCCTGCTCGCACTGCCGCCGCGCGATACCCGATTTCGGCATCTGTCCCTACTGCTCGGCGCCCACGAACGGCCAGGCCTCACCCGCGCCGCGGGGCTCGACGGCCCTGACCGAACACCTGTCGCTTGCCGCGCTCAACCGTTCGGTTACCAGCCCGCAGTTCTGGATCATCGTTCTGCTGGCCGGCGCCCCCATGCTGCTCAGTTTCTTCGGCCTGTCCGAGAAGTGGATGTTCGTGTACTTCTCGGGGTTGTGGGCCTATGTGTTCTTCAAGGTCACGGGGGTGCGCCGCGATCTGTGGAAGGCGGGCGTGCTCGGCTACGTGCTCACCGGCGTGGTGGTTCTGCCGCTGCTCGTCGCGTGGATTTCCATTCCCCCCCACCTGACCGAAACCGCCGTGTCGAGCGAAAGCGCACTGGTGCGCTTTCTCGGCTTCTTTCTCGGCGTGGGCATTCGCGAAGAGCTGGCCAAGGTGTTGCCGGTGCTCTGGCTTGCGACGCTGAAGGTGGGCGGAAGGCGCGTGATCGAGCGTCCCGTCGAGGCGTTGGTGGTGGGCTCCATGTGCGGGCTCGGGTTCGCGGCCATCGAGAACATGGACTACGTCGAGCGCTTCCAGTTTCTCGATCGGGTGCACTACACCTTCGGCCTTTACGGCGACAACCTGACCTTCCGGGGCAGCATGAGCCGCGTCATGTTGACGCCCTTCGTGCACGCCGTCTGGGCGGGGGTGGCGAGTTACTTCGCCATGCTGGCGGTGCAGGAGCGGGGGGCGGCGCGACGCAAACTGTTCTTCACGGGCCTGATTCTGGCGGCCCTGCTGCACGGCGTTTACGATCTGTTTGCCGGCTACGCCAGCGGCGACATTCTGATTTTCAGCGTGGTCGCCTTCTCATTTGCGGTCTGGCTTGCCTGCTACGAGCGTACCCGAACGACCGGCGACGGGTAAAGATTTTCTCGCCCGTCAGGTCAGGAAGGCCGTGCATGCACGATGGCCCGCAGCGCGGCTGCGAGCGAGGCTTCATCGTGCCACACGAAAGGCAGAAAATACCATTCGGGCAGTGATTCCTTGCGCTCGAACCGCCGGGTGTCGACGTCGATGCCCAGGCTCTGCAGATGCGCCAGATCGACTTCGTGCAGCAGCAGCACCGACATGTCGTTTGCCTGGTTGTAGCCGAGCAGGTTCAGGTCGAAGTCGTCCTTGATCACGCAGAAATGGGTCGTTTCGTCGCCCAGCGGCAGGCACACCCCGTACAGACCGGGCATGAGCCGTTCGATCTGGACCTGTTCGCCCCGACAATGGCCGGCCCGGGCGGCGCTGCCCTCTTCTCTCGCCACGGCGAGCTTGAGTTCGACCATTTCGTAGTCACGCACGGGGCTTCTCCGGAACGGCTCAGTGATTCTTCCTTTCCACCGAAATCTGCAGACTTGCCGAACGGGGAAAGAAGCTGATGACGGCCTGTACGCCGTCGGACATCCACGCGGCGGCGTACGTATCGCCCTCGGCAGAAGGTTCATTCAAGACATGGGCGCGGCCCCATCGGCTGTCGAGCTCGGCCGAGATCTCTCGATAGAGCGCCTCGTCGGCCCTGGCGCCATCGCCGTTGTTCTTGATGACGCACACCACCTGGTCAAGCCGGTTGGCGGCGTCGAAGCGAAAGACGATGGTGGCGGGCCGGTTTTCGCAGGGCTGCGTGGCGAGCCATTTGCCGGCTCCCTGCGACAGAAGGGGGCGCGAGGGCGAAACCACGGTCTCGACCAGCTCGCGGGGTGCCCCCCACTTCACGCCGAGATAGCCGTCGAGTGAAAATCGGGGCGCCGTCGGGGCCGGAACGCTTGCCGTGGGGCGGGGGGCCGATGTTGCGGGGGTCGAGCGCACGGTAACCGCGGTAATCACGCGGGGGGCAGGCGCCGGGGCCGCAACGGGGGCTACCGTCGCTTCTTCGACGACCGCCGAGGCCGGGTCGACGTTTTCCCAGTTTTCGACCTCGGACGTATCGTCGGGACCCCACACGGGGCCTGCCGCCTCATCGAGTTCGACATCTTCGACGTAGGCTTCGTCGAGTTCGGGAAACTCGGGGTTTGCTATCAACAACCAGGTTGCAATCAGAAAACGCATGCCGCCACTCTCATACGGTGTGGCTCATTATACGGCTTTGCAGCGGGGGGTCGCAAAGAAAAAACACCGCTTTTCGAGGGGAAGGGGGGTAGGCGCTCACCAACCTGCGCCTTGCGCCGACCCACGACCTTGCTCTACAATAAGCCTTTCTCTGCGATTCGGCCGGGGTGGCGAAACTGGCAGACGCGCCAGACTCAAAATCTGGTTTCCGCAAGGAAGTAGGGGTTCGATTCCCCTCCCCGGCACCAAGTGCTGGCTGAAGCCCGTGAACGATTCCGTTCACGGGCTTTCGTTTTTTCAGAAGGGAAAAATCAGGGGAATCATGAAGACGGCGGTCGACCCGGTTGCCACCGTCATGGGGGCCCCTGCCTTCAGGTAGTCGGAAAGCCGGTAGCCGCCCGGCCCGTACACCATGAGGTTGGTCTGGTAGCCCAATGGGGTGAGAAAGCTGGCCGAAGCCGCAAACATGACGGCAACGGCGAAAGGCAGCACGCTGACCCCGAGTTGCTCGCTTACCGCCTGGGCGATGGGAAACATGAGCACGGCTGCTGCATTGTTGGTAATGAGCTCGGTAAAGAGAATCGTTACCAGATACACCAGCAGAAGCGCCAGTGCCGCGTCGGGGCCGGAGAAGCCCATGAGGGTCGAGGCAACCCAGGTTGCCGCCCCGGTTTTGGTCAGGGCCGCTCCCAGGGCCAGCGAGCCTGCGATGACCACGAGTACGCTGCCGTCGAGACTTTTGCCCGCCTGCAACGGCGTAAGGCAGCCGGTAAACACCATCAGTACGGCTGCCGACAGCGCAGCTTCGGCCACGCTGATGAGCCCGGTCAGATTGGCTGCGACCAGGGCCGCGAGAAGTGTGAGTGCCAGCTTGGCCTTGCTGGTGCGTGAGGGTGTCGAGCTCTCGAGGGGGCTGACCATGAGAAAGGTGGGATCGTAGCGGTGCGCCGCCACGAACTGTTCGCTGGTTTCGAGCAACAATGTGTCGCCGACCTTGAGCTCGGTGTCGCCGAGTCGGCTTGCGATACGTTCGCCGTCGCGAGAGACAGCCAGAATGACGGCTTTGTAGCGATCGCGAAAATGCGACTGCCTGATGGTCTGTCCGATGATGGGGGCCCGTGGCGAGAGTACCACCTCGACCAGGCGACGCTGGTGGCTTTGCAGGTCGAGGCCGGTTCGTACGTCGACCTCGAGCCCGCCGAAGTCTCGTAACTCATGGGCGCAATCGGCGATGCCCACGAAAACGAGGCGATCGCCGGCCTGCAGAACGCGGTCGGAGCCCACTGCGCTCAGAAGATGGCCGCGCCGCTCGATTTCGGCCAGGTAGCAATGTTGCAGGCGGCGCAGCCGGGCATCTGCAAGCGTCTGCCCTATCAGCGGGCTGCCTTCGGCAACACGCATGATCACTGAATATTCACGCGTATTGTCCAGTTCTTGCACCAGGCTTCTGCGCTCGGGCAAGAGGCGCCAGCCGAACGTCAGCATCCACAAGGTTCCGGCGGCGAGCACGGCAAGCCCGACCGGCGCGATCGAGAGAATGCCCAGGCCGGGGTGGCCGGTGCGGGTCTGCAGAAGGCCGTCGATCACCAGATTGGTGCTCGTACCGATGAGCGTGAGGGTTCCCCCCAGAATGGCTGCGTAGGAAAGCGGCAGCAGAAGGTGAGAGGCAGACAGGCGTAGTTTCCGGGCCCAGACCTGCACCGGGCCGATGAGCAGGGCGACGATAGGCGTGTTGTTCAGAAAGGCGCTCAGTAAGGACGTGAGGGGCATCAGACGGCCCAGCGCCCCGGGTACGCGGGTGGGTCGCCCCAGGGCGCGCTCGGTCAGAAAGCGCAGGGCGCCGGTTTCCTGAATCCCGCCGGCCACGACATACAGGGCGGCTACGGTAAGCATGCCCGGGTTGGAAAAGCCGGCAAAGGCCTCTTCCGGCGTCAGAATGCCGGTCAGCAGCAGCACGCTCACGGCCGCCAGAAGCAACCACTCGGGCGGCCATCTGTTAAGGGCCAGCCCCGCCAGAACCCCGGCGATGACCACCAGGGAAAGCAGTGCGTCGAGTGGCATCAGGTAGACGCTCCTCTCAACGACGGTATCGGCTGCTGAACTTCTCGAATCACTTTAATGGTCGGGATTGGTTTGTGGTTACCCGGTAAATTTTATCGGGTAGTTGAAGTTCCAATTCTATCAGTCTGCCTGAAGACGGGCAAGCGTTGACTGCAGTGGGGACGAATCCCATGGAGGCAGGAATCTACACTGTTCTTGTGCGGTAACGGTGGTTCGGCGGGAAGGGGGCCGAAGAGGGGCCGGCCCTGGGGGCCTTGCGTGCCGGTGTGAATGAGAGAACGGGCTGTGTGGAGAGGGGGGCTGTTGAAATTCAGGGGCCTGTCGGTAGCGTCAGGTGGGCAAAACCCGTGTCAGCAGCGCGTCGATGGGAAAGGGTTTGCGCAGAACTTCGGTCGACATGGGCAGGTTGCAGGCGTCGCCGAGAGCCGAGGTCACGATGACTCGTGATTCGCTAAGCAGACCATGCTCCCGGGCGGTCTCGAGAAAGGTTGCCCCGTCCATGACGGGCATCATGAGGTCGAGCAGCACAATATCCGGGCGAAGGCCGTCGCGAAGCAGTTGCAACGCCTGGGCGCCGTTGTCTGCCGTTTGAACGGCAAAGCCCTCTTCCTCCAGAATTTCTTCAAGCGCCGTACGAATGTTGAAGTCGTCTTCGACAATGAGAATGGAAAGTTGCATGTAAAGACCTCCCAGTATGGCATTGAGCATATCGGCGAGGCACGCCGTATGTGAAGATGCAAAGCGTGCGATGAGCGAAGTTGTTTCGAGGCCGGCGGGGCCGGTGCTGCGTCGCCTGGGAATGGTGGCCCGATCGTGCTCGGATCGGGCATGCGCGTGCCTGCGGGAAGGCCTGTGGGAAAGGTGGAGAGCGGCTCCCGTCGCACGGCCAGGTTCCTGTGCCTGTGGTTTGCCCGACCGCTCGGTCGGGGCTACACTGTTGTTATGAAATATCTGTTTAGTTTGCTGTTGCTGGTGCTGGCGGTCGCCTGCGGCGACGATACCACCACGGTCGTCGAGAAAACCCGCGCGGTCGAATACTCGGCGAAGGTCGTCGAGGGGTCCTTCAGCAAGGTCACGATTACGTGGGGCGACGAGAGCGGGGCGCTTATCGAAGAAGACGTCGCTCTGCCGTTTTCGAAGAAGCTCGACATTCCGGTCAGCAAGAATGCGTACTTGGGTGTTTCGGGCATGGCCGAAGGCGAGTCGGTCACGGTGGCCCTGAGCATTTCCGTCGACGGACAGGTGAAGGCCGAAGATACGCGCACCGCCTTCACGCCCACCTTCGACGTTCAGGCGCCGCTGCAGTAAGCCGAGAAGGGTAATTACCCTTTCGGCCTGCGCTGCTGTAAAGACGCAGCGTTTGCGTCAGGGCAGGCAGAAGTCGTGGCCGGGAAGCAACCGCCGCAACCGCTCATTGGCGATGCGCTTGCCTTCGGGGGCGCCCTGCGGCAAGGCGAAGTCGCCCGGCAGCTCGCCTCTTTGCCTGTAGACCTCGACCAGATCATTCCACACAATGGGGCGGCCGTCGGCCACGTTGATGCGCGCGCCCGGCTGCGGCTGCATGGCAAGCGCCTCGATGGCCGCCACGATATCGTCGACGTGGGCCAGGTTCAGCCACTTGCGGCCGTTGCGTATGAGTCCCTTGCGCAACCAGTTCAGCGGAAGGCGGTCGGGCCCGTGAATACCGGCCAGCTGCAGCACGGTGGCTCCCTGCGTGCGAAGCCACTCTTCGCCCTGCACCCGTTCCTGCGTCAGGTCGAGCGGGGCCTCTTCGTAGACCCACGTGCCCGCCTCGCCCTCGACCCGATAGGCCGAGGTACTGCCCAACACGATGACGCCCAGCGCCCGGCGAAGATGCGTCTGGTGGAATTCCTGCACCAACTCGAGGGGCCGCGCCGGAAAGGTCCACAAGACGAGGCGCCCGGCAAGGGGAAGGGCTTCCCAGGTCTGCTTGTCTTCCAGCGAGAAGACCCGTGCGGTCGGATCGTCGGGCTTCGGTGCGCGATGGGTGTGTACGGCCTCGGGGTGGCGTGCGAGCAGCGCTTTTCCCACATAGCCCGCACCCAGAATCGTCAGCGACGGCATGGGGCTCGCGAGGTCGGTGTCGTGTCCGGGCAGTCGCGTACGGCTCATACCGAAAATCCGAGGCGCTCGGGTTCAGCCTGGGGCGAAGTCCCCGGAATCAGCTCGATACCATACCCGTCGACGCGCACCTCGACGATGCCGTCGACATGGGCTTTTTTCGCCTTGACCCAATCGATTGCCTTGAAGGCCTTCTTCGCCTCGGCGGCCGAGGGGGCGGCAACGTGCACGACGCCGTGCTGCTCCCAGATTTCCCCCTGCGGGTAGAAGCCGTAATGTACGAGAAACAATTTCATCCGACCATTTTACCAGTGCGGCTTGCTTCAATCCTCAATCCTCAATCCTCAATCCCTAAGCCACAAGGGGTCGGAAGGCGGTACGGTCTTTCTGCGGTGACGGCATGTGCGCTTCGGGGGTACGGTCGGAGGCGCGAATCTCGTCTGCGCGGGCGCCCTGCGCCCGGTCGCGACTCGATGCTGACGGATATCCGGACCGTGAGCACACGAAGCGTATCGGTGGTCCCCTTTCAGGGGCCGCGTGCGCGAAGCGAGTACCGGTCGGGGGTTCTTCCATCTTCCATCTTCCATCTTCCATCTTCCATCTTCCATCTGCCGTCTGCCGTCTGCCGTCTTCCGTCTGTCATCTGCCGGCTGCCATTTGCCGTCCAATCGGCTCGCCCGCTCGAAGTACAGCCGTGCAACCGTTCACACTGGTCTCAGGTGACGGCGTTCTGATACCGTATGGGCCGGTTCCAGGCAAGAGGGGAAGGCAGAACGGCAGGCCAGACGATCTTTTTTCTGGCAGAAATCCTTGCCGTCTGTTACCTTAACCTGCTATACATGGATCGATATGCGGCCGGGTTGGTGCGCGTACCCGGACACTGGCTACCTGTTGAACAAGGTATCGATTACATAAATCAGTGAGCGTCTCTCGAACTTCCCCCTTTCTTTGCGCTGCGTAGAACGGGTAAGGGAAGGCGTTTCGCTTTTTTTGCATTTTTTCTCTACGCGTATTCTTATGTGCCGGGGGGATGGGCCCGGCACCCTTCATCCAGAGTTGCATACGGATGAAGTCTCGCCTGTAGGCCGGCAGGCAGCATTTCTCGAAGAAACATCGGTGTCGCTCTCGCCGGCACCCCGATACTTTTAACTGGAGAAGTCATGGCGATTTCCGCTCCGGAACTTCACCGTTTCCGCAAGAATTACGGCAACATCACGCCGGTAATTGAAATTCCCTATCTCATCGAGACGCTCAAGCGTAACTACGATAATTTCCTGCAGAAGGAAATTGCGCAGAGTAACCGGCGCGAAGTCGGCCTCTGGGGCGTGTTCAAGAGCGTCTTTCCCATCTCGGACTTCAACGAAACGGCGACGCTTGACGTGGTCGGCTATTCGTTCGAGCGCCCCAAGTACGACGAGCAGGAATGCCGTCAGCGCGGGATGACGCTCGCCGCGCCGCTCAAGATTCACGTCCAGCTCACGGTCTGGGACAAGGACGAGGAAACGGGCGTACGCAATATTCGCGACATCAAGGAACAGGAAATTTACTTCGGTGAACTTCCGCTCATGACCGACAACGGTACCTTCATCATCAACGGTACCGAGCGTGTCATCGTCAGCCAGCTGCACCGCAGCCCGGGCGTGTTCTTCGATCACGACAAGGGCAAGACCCATGCGTCGGGCAAGCTGCTCTACAACGCCCGCATCATTCCCTATCGCGGTTCGTGGCTCGATTTCGAATTCGACCACCGCGCCTACCTCTTCGTGAAGATCGACCGCCGCCGCAAGCTGCCGGCCACCGTGCTGCTGCGCGCGCTGGGCATGAGCGAAGAAGAGCTGCTCAATCACTACTACGAAACCATTACGGTTCGTATTCACAAGAAGGGCGCTTCGCTTACGAAGTCGTTCATTCCCGAGTACCTGGCAGGCCAGAAGGCCACCTACGACATCCTGAATCCGGCCGACTCCGAAGACGTCATCGTCAAGAAGGGCCGTAAGATCAACAAGGCCGCGCTGCGTCGCATGGCCGAGCTGAACATTACGGAAATTCCGGCCGGCAGCGAAGACGTGCTCGGTCGCCCCCTGGCGCACGACCTCGTCGACGAAAACACCGGCGAAGTCATTCTCGAGTGCAACCAGGAAATTACCGAAGAGAAGTTCCAGGAAATCATCGATCGGGGCATTACCGAGATTCCCCTGCTGTACATCGACCAGCCGAACGTGGGTCCGTTCCTGCGCGAAACGCTGAAGATGGACAAGATCGGCAAGGAAAACTCGACCGAGAAGGCGCTCATCGAAATCTACAAGCGCCTGCGTCCGGGCGATCCGCCGACGTTGGAAACCGCCCAGCAGTTGTTCGACAACCTGTTCTACAACGCCGATCGCTACGATCTGTCGCGCGTCGGTCGCCTCAAGCTCAACCTCAAGCTCAACTATGAGGGCCGGGGCATCGACATTCCCCTCGACGAGGGCACGCTGCGCAAGGACGACATTCTCGAGGTCGTGCGCTACCTGGTTCACCTGCGTAACGGCAAGGGCCAGGTCGACGACATCGATCACCTGGGCAACCGCCGCGTGCGTTCGGTGGGCGAGCTGCTCGAGAACCAGTACCGCATCGGTCTCGTGCGCATGGAACGCGCCATCAAGGAGCGTTTCAACCTGCACGACGTCGAAACCCTCATGCCGCACGACCTGATCAACTC
>JAWLBW010000019.1:0-27561 GCA_041687475.1 bacterium | reverse complement strand
GCCCACGGCGGCTACAGCTTTCTGCCCCCGAACTGGCTGCCCCTCGGCCGCTGGCACTGGGACGTTCTCTGGGCCGACGGCTCGCCGCGCACCCTGCGCGCCGCGCTCGCGGGACAATGGCTGGGTCTGGGCATTGGGCTCAAGGCTTTCATCGCCGAAAACGAAGGCTCGCAACCGCGCCGGGCAAGTACGATTCGCCTGCTGGAAACCCGCGACGGCCTTCCCTGGGAATGGGAAGGCGGCGTCGACAACGAGCGCTACCGTGCCCGCCGCTTCGGCGCCCCCCTGCGCCCCTTTCCCGGCGCGGCGTTTTTCGGCTTCACCTACGAGGCCGAAACCCATCGGGGCATCGGCTTTACCGAGTGCGGCGGCAACCCCGTACACGTTGTCCGACCGCGTCCGGTCGGCCTGCCGGCCTACGCGCCTCTGCAGAATGGGTAGGAGCGGCGATTCCTCAACGGGTGGAAGCGGTCTTGCTCGCCGCCGCGATTCCGGCAGGCGTTCAGCGTTTCGAGAGCAAGGTTACATTTATAAGTGGAAGGCTTCACCAAACGTGGGTTTGAGCTGCGTCGAGGTATCGTCCCGAGACGGCGTTCGAAAACACGGGAAGTTCCCCCGTAGAAGCCTGTATACCCGGCCTCATGCCCTCGCGCCCTCGCCTTTTCCCACATAAAGGTAGCGGTTTCGATAGCTGCCGCAAACGCAGGCAGGGGCACAAACGAGGCTTCCACCAGAGAAGCTGTTCTGATTCGAATGCGTCCGTCGAGCCGGTTGGGTAGCCTCGTCAGAAAGAAGGCGACCCGCAGGCCGCCTTTCTCGAAAAAAAAGTCCCGATGTAGAAGAGGAGCGACTACTCGATGCGGTAGTTGGGCGCTTCCTTGGTAATGATGACGTCGTGCACGTGGCTTTCGCGCAGACCGGCGCTGGTGATGCGAACGAAACGGGCCTTGGTCTGCAGGTCTTCGAGGTTGCGCGAACCGGTGTAGCCCATGCCCGCCCGCAGGCCGCCGATAAGCTGGTGCACCGTGTTCGAGATGGGACCCCGTACGGGCACGCGGCCTTCGATACCTTCGGGAACGAGCTTTTCCGTCGAGCTGACGTTCGACTGGAAATAACGGTCCTTGCTGCCCTTGCGCATGGCCTCGATGCTGCCCATGCCGCGATACGACTTGTACGAGCGGCCCTGGTACAGAATGGTTTCGCCGGGGCTTTCGTCGGTTCCGGCCAGCAGCGAGCCGATCATGACCACGTCGGCGCCGGCGGCAATGGCCTTGACCACGTCGCCCGAGTACTTGATGCCGCCGTCGGCAATGACCGGAACACCGGCCGGACGCGCCACCCGCGACACCTCCTGAATGGCGGTAACCTGCGGTACGCCGACGCCGGCGACCACGCGGGTCGTGCAGATGGAACCGGGCCCGATGCCTACCTTGACGGCGTGCGCCCCGGCTTCGATGAGGGCCTCGGCGGCCTGCGCCGTGGCAATGTTGCCGGCAACGACCTGCAGGTCGGGGTAGGCGCGGCGAATCTCACGCACCGAATTGATGACGTTGATGTGGTGACCATGGGCCGTATCGACCACGATGACGTCGACGCCGGCCTTGACAAGGGCTTCGACGCGTTCATCACGGTCGGGTCCGACCCCGACGGCGGCGCCGACGAGCAGGCGGCCCATCTCGTCCATGACGGCGTGGGGATGGCGAATCTTCTTCTCGATGTCCTTGATCGTGATGAGGCCGACGAGGCGGCTGCCCTCGACCACGAGCAGTTTCTCGATACGGTGCTTGTGCAGAATATCCTTGGCCTCTTCGAGGTCGATGCCGGGCGATACCGTTATCAGCTCGTCCTTGGTCATGACCTCGGAAACCCTGCGCTCCATGTTGCGTTCGAATCGCAGGTCGCGGTTGGTCAGAATGCCGACCAGCTTGCCGTCCTTGGTCACGGGCACGCCGGAGATGCGGTGCTGCTCCATGATGGCCAGGGCGTCGGAAAGCCTGGCTTCGGGGTCGATCGTGACAGGGTTCACGATCATGCCGCTCTCGCTCTTCTTCACCTGCTTGACTTCAAGGGCCTGCTCTTCGATGGTCAGGTTCTTGTGCAGAATGCCGATTCCGCCGTTCTGTGACATGGCCACGGCGGTGGCACTCTCGGTAACCGTGTCCATGGCCGCGCTTATAATGGGCATGTTCAGGTGAATGCGCGCGGTGAGGCGGGTTCGAATATCGGCTTCGTGCGGCAGCACTTCGCTGAGTCCGGGCTGCAGCAGAATATCGTCAAAAGTAAGGCCTTCGATAAGGCGGTCTTCGATCATGGTCATCGGATCTTTCCTCGCAATTCCTGGGCGACGCCCCCGGCATCGACCATATGATGCATCAAACCTTCAAGCAGGCCGCCTTCGCCGGCCACGAGCGACTCGCAGCCGAAGGCGTCCATGGTGTCAAGCGCAATCAGGCAGCCGGGCACGATGATGTCTTCGCGGCCCTTTTCCATGCCTGGGACCGCGGCACGCTCACTGCGCGGCAGTCGGCTGAAAAGATGGTAACTGTCTTCAATGTCTGAACGGCGCAGGCGGTGCCCGTTGATACGTTCACGGTCGTAACCGGGCAGCGCCAGGTCTACCGCCGCCAATGTGCTGACCGTGCCCGCCGTGCCGACGAGCGCGAGCGCGCGGCCGCCGACGGCGTCTCGAATGGGCGCCGTAATGCCGGCCAGGGCGTCTTGAATACGCCGGCGCGCTTCGGCTACCTGTTCGGCCGTGAGCGGGTCGCCGTGCAGAACCTCTTCGGCCAGGCTCACGACCCCGATCTCAAGGCTGCGACGGAAAACCGTGCGCCCGCCGTCGCGCAGCACGTATTCGGTCGAACCGCCGCCGATGTCGAAGACCAGCGCCGGCTCGGGCACCGCGACTTCGGCAAGCACGCCCGAAGCCGAGAGTTCGGCCTCTTCGTCGCCGGAGATAATGTTTATTTCAAGACCGGTTTCGCGCCGGACTTCGTCGATCACCCCGGCGGCGTTCATCGCCCGCCGGAAGACCGAGGTCGCGGCCGTGCGATAACGGGTAACGCCGTACTCGTCCATGACTTGTCGAAAGTCGCGCAGGGCTTCGAGAATACGCGCGCGGGCTTCGTCGCCGATGCCGCGCTCGGGCGTGAAGCCGCCGCCGGCACGGGTAATCGTGCGGCGCATGGCCAAGACACGAAAGCCGTTCGTCGAATGCTGTTCTTTCGACGCGGCTTCGGCAACGAGAAGGCGAAATGTGTTGGTGCCCAGATCGAGAGAGGCGAATCGCGGGGGACCCATAGTTAATTATGGCAGGTGACGGCAGCGACTTCAAACCCGAAACACCCTTGCCACCGCCGACCGCGAAGGGGCTCATCGGCGTGCGTAGCTTTTGCGGGTGCAAAGATCTCTATGATACTCTGATGGTCTACTCGGTGAACGGCGTTTCGCCGGAACAAGGTGAGCCATGGAAAGTCTGCGCGCACCGGCTCGCGTACTCAAAAAAATTGACTTACGTGACCTGTCGTCGGTTCAGCGAACGCTGAATCAGGGTCGCCTGCATACCGTCTGCGAAGAAGCTCGCTGCCCCAACATCGGAGAATGTTGGAAGCGACCGACCGCGACGTTCATGATTCTGGGCGACGTATGCACCCGCGGTTGTCGCTTCTGCTCGGTCACGAGCGGCAAGCCGCTCACCCTCGACCCGCATGAGCCGGAGAAGCTGGCCGCCGCGGCCGTCGACATGGGGCTGACCTACGTGGTCATTACCTCGGTGAATCGCGACGATTTGCCCGACGGGGGGGCGGCTCACTTTGCCGCCTGCATCGAAGCGGTGCGCGAAAAACTGCCCGCATGCCGCATCGAAGTGCTTACGCCCGACTTTCGCCGCAAGCCGCTCGCCCTGCCCCTCGTCATCGAGGCGCGGCCCGATGTGTTCAATCACAACCTGGAAACCGTGCCCCGGCTGTATCGCAAGGTGCGTCCCGGCGCCGTGTACGAAGAGAGCCTCGAAGTGCTCAAGCGCGCCAAGGAACTCGGCGCCCGCGTCACGAAAACCGGTATCATGGTCGGTCACGGCGAAACCCGCGACGAAGTGCTCGCCCTGATGGACGATGCGCGCGCCCACGAGGTCGACATTCTCACCATCGGCCAGTACCTGCGCCCCTCGCGCGACAGCCTGCCCGTGCTCGAATATGTCGACGACGAGACCTACGCCTTTTACAAGGACGAAGGCCGTAAGCGCGGCTTCGGCATGGTCGCCGCCGGCACGCATGTGCGCTCGTCGTACCTGGCCGACATGGTGCTCGACGAAGCCGACAAGGCGGCCGCGCTGCTCGACGGCCCCCGTTGAGCGCCCCGAACCCCTAACCGGAAAAAGGATTGATGCGCGCCGACGCATTTCGCCCATGCCCAATCTGAACGAAGAGTTTTATCGCATCAAGCGGCTGCCGCCCTACGTGTTCTCCATCGTGAACGAACTCAAGGCAAAGGCCCGTCGCGCCGGCGAGGATATCATCGACCTCGGCATGGGTAACCCCGATCAGCCGACGCCGCACCATATCATCGAAAAGGCCAAGGAAGCGATGGACAACCCGCGCAACCACCGCTATTCGGTGTCGCGCGGCGTGTACAAGCTGCGCCTTGCCATAAGCGACTGGTATCGCCGTCGTTACGACGTGACCATCGACGCCGACACCGAGGCCATCGCCACCATAGGCGCCAAGGAAGGGCTTGCACACCTGGCCACGGCAACCATCGCCCCCGGCGATATCGTGTTCGTGCCCACGCCGAGCTACCCGATTCACGCCTACGCGCAGATCATTGCCGGCGGTGAAGTCATCGGCATTCCGATGGAAAAAGACCGCGACTTCATCGAAGAGCTGGAAATGGCCATGAAACTCACCTTCCGCAAGGCGAAGATGCTGGTCATTTCGTTTCCGCATAACCCGACGACGGCGGTGGTCGATCTGCAATTCATGCAGCGCATCGTCGATTTCGCCCGCGAACACGACATCTGGGTCATTCACGATCTGGCTTACGCCGACCTGGTGTACGACGGCTATAAGGCGCCCAGCATCATGCAGGTTCCGGGCGCCAAGGACGTCGCCGTCGAGTTCTTTTCCATGTCGAAGAGCTACAACATGGCCGGCTGGCGCATCGGTTTCTGCGTCGGCAACCCCAAGCTCATCGGCGCCCTCGCCAAACTCAAGAGTTATTTCGATTACGGTATGTACCAGCCCCTGCAGATTGCGGGCATTATAGCCCTGAATGGTCCCCAGGACTGCGTCGAGGACATCAGGCAGATGTATCAGCATCGCCGCGATGTTCTGGTCGACGGCCTGAACAAGGCCGGGTGGAACATCGAAAAGCCCAAGGGCACGATGTTCGTCTGGGCCGAAATTCCCGATGAGTACAAGAAGCTGGGTTCACTCGAATTTTCGAAGCTGCTGCTCAAGGAATCGAAGGTAGCCGTCTCGCCCGGCATCGGCTTCGGCGAATACGGCGACAATTACGTGCGCTTTGCCCTCTGCGAAAACGAGCACCGGCTGCGGCAGGCCGTGCGGGGCATTCGCCACACCCTGGGCGGTACGCCCGCAGATGAACCGAAAGCCGACGAAGGCACATCACAGGTCGAGGTCTGACATGCAGACGGTACGAATTGGCATGCTGGGCTGCGGCACGGTCGGCAGCGGCGTTCTCACCATTCTTTCGCGCAACCGCGACCTGATCGCCGATCGCCTCGGCGCGCGCCTTGCTGTGGTGGGGGCCGCGCCCCGCGACCTCAAGAAGCAGCGCGCGGTGGCGCTGCCCGAAGACATGCTGACCACCGACATCATGAGCGTAGCCACCGCCGAAGACGTCGACATCGTGTGCGAGCTCATGGGCGGCACCGACGCGGCCTACGAAGCCATTAAAGCGGCGCTCAAGGCCGGCAAGCACGTGGTTACCGCCAACAAGGCGCTCATAGCCAAACACGGCCCCGAGCTCTTCGCCCTGGCGGCCGATGCAGACCTGCACCTGTGCTTCGAGGCCAGCGTGGGCGGCGCCATTCCGGTTATACGCGCCGTGCAGGAAAGCTATGTCGCCGACAACATCCTCGGCCTGTACGGCATCATCAACGGCACCACGAACTTCATTCTCTCGGCCATGAGCGATCGGGGCGACGAGTTCTCGAAGGTGCTCGAAGAGGCCCAGCGCCTGGGTTACGCCGAGGCCGACCCCACCTTCGACATCGAAGGCATCGACGCCCTGCAGAAGATCGCGATTCTGGCCATGCTGGCCTACGGCGTGAAATTCGACTATCAGGAAGCGCACGTCGAGGGCATTACCCGCATTACGGCCTCCGACATTCGCTTCGCCCAGCGCTTCGGCTATCGCATCAAGCTGGTGGCCCTGGCCCGTCTCGAGGGCGAGCGGCTCGACCTGCGGGCCCACCCGGTCATGCTGCCTGAAACGGCGCAGCTGTCGCAGGTGCACGGCGTATTCAATGCCGTGTACCTCGAGGGCGACAACGTAGGCCCCGGGCTGCTGTACGGCCAGGGGGCCGGCTCTCTGCCCACGGCAAGCGCCGTCATCGGCGACATGGCGGCCATTGCCCGCACGGTGGCAGCCGGCGGCACGATGCCCGACCGACGGGGCGTGGTCGCGCGCATGCGCGACATCGAACTGCTGCCGGCCGACGACATCGTATCGGAATACTACATTCGCCTTTCGGTACCCGACCGACCGGGCGTGCTCGGCCACGTGGCCACGGTGCTCGGCCATCACGGCATCTCGCTGGCCTCGGTGCTGCAGGAAGAGCAGGAAGACGAAATCAGCGTGCCCATCGTCGTCATGACGCACACGGCCCGCGAAGGAAGCATACGCGCCGCCATTGCCGAAATCGAGGCAAGCGAAAGCGCCATCGGTCCCGTCACTTTCATCCGTATCATCCAGAATCTGGCCTAGGAGTTTCATCGTGTGGCAAGGGCTCATTCGTGAATACGCCGATTACATGCCCGACGTCGATCCGGCGCGCGCCATTACCCTGCAAGAGGGAAATACGCCGCTCATCGAGTCGCGCAACATCGTGCGCGAGTTTCCCCAGGGCGTTCGCATCTTCTTCAAGTACGAAGGTCTGAACCCGACCGGTTCGTTCAAGGATCGCGGCATGACCATGGCGGTCACGCACGCCTTCCAGAGCGGTTCCGAGGCCGTCATCTGCGCCAGCACCGGCAATACGAGCGCCTCGGCGGCGGCCTATGCGGCACGCGCCGGCATGAAGGCGTTCGTGCTCATTCCGGCCGGCAAGATTGCCTTGGGCAAGCTCAGCCAGGCCATGATTCACGGCGCCACGGTCGTGCAGATCGACGGTAACTTCGACGACGCGCTGACCCTGGTGCGCGAAATTTCGGAAACCCACCCGATTACCCTCGTAAACTCGGTCAACCCCTATCGTATCGAGGGCCAGAAGACGGCCGCCTTCGAAATCGTCGACGCTCTGGGCGACGCCCCCACCTACCATGCGCTACCGGTCGGCAATGCCGGCAACATTACCGCGTACTGGAAGGGCTACTGCGAGTACGAAAAAGGCGGCAAGACCACCCGCCGACCGAAGATGTTCGGCTTTCAGGCGGCCGGCGCGGCCCCCATCGTCAACGGCGCGCCGGTGCGCAATCCCGAAACCATTGCCACCGCCATTCGCATCGGCAACCCCGCTTCGTGGAAGTCGGCCGAAGAAGCCCGCGATGTGAGCGGCGGCGTCATTGAAGCGGTCACCGACGAAGAGATTCTCGAGGCCTACAGCATGCTCGCCTCACGCGAGGGCGTTTTCTGCGAACCGGCCAGCGCCGCCGGCCTGGCGGGCATTCTCAAGCACCGTGACGAATTCAAGACAGGTGACACGATTGTCTGTACCCTTACGGGCCATGGCCTGAAGGACCCTGACAATGCGATCAGTCTGTCGACGAAACCGACCACAGTGCAGGCCGACAAGGCTTCGGTTCTCGGGGTGCTCGGCTTTCGCTGAGCCCCCTTCTCACCCGATTCTATCTTTAAAGCCGGCCTTCGGGTCGGCTTTTTCGTTTTCAGCCCCTACGCAACCATGCTCGGCTCGATTCTTGCTGTGTTATTCAGGCGACACCACCCGGGTGATGAATGTCACTGCGAAGCACACCACGCTCGGGTACACTGTTAGTCAGTTTTCAGGCGCCCGGTAAGGAACCCGGCGCTCTTGGATCATCAGGAGATCACCGAATATGAAAAAGCACCTGCTTCCGTTTCTTCTCGTTTTCGCAACCGCCTTCGGCGTGGCCGCCTGCGGCAACCCCTTCGAAGACGCCATCAACGACCTCGAAGAGATCGGCGACGTGGTCGACAACAGCGACGGCACCTACACCGAAGAAGACAAGAAGGCCACCGTCTCGATTTCCTTCGCCGACGAATCGACCATGCCCACCGAGCCTTCGGTCGGCCAGGGTCTGAGCGCTTCGCAGGGCGAGTACGCCATCGTCGCCGGCCTGGGCATGTCCTTCAACATTCCCGGTTCCGACACGCACCCCCAGCTTTCGGGTACCCTGTTTCCGGGCGAAGGCGAGTACATTGCCAGCGGCATGAAGTGGAACATCATCGAAGACGCGAAGAATCAGGACGACGGCGACAAGGCCGCCATGCTGTTCTTCGAAATCGACGAAGAAACGTCGTGGATGTCGATCGCCGGTGAAATCGAAGTGGTCAGCCTGCGTCCGCTCAAGCTGAAGTTCACGGGCGTCAAGATGGGCCCCCTGCTTAACAGCGGCGGATTTTTCACAGTTGAAGGCACCGCCAACTGGAATAAATAACTTCCGTTCGGCAGCAATTCGAAAAGGGGGGACTTCGGTCCCCTCTTTTTTTGTAACTTGACCACTGTCGACGGTGGCTTCAGGCTTGCCCTTGCGAGAACCCGTTCGTCGTCGGGCGTGCAGGGCGACATGCGCAAAGCCTCAAGGGGAAATCACGCCGTCTGCCCTCTTCTACGAACAAGCCATCTTCAGGAACTGCCGAAGAGTCTGCGCTCGACCTCTTCGCCAATGGCGGGCGCCGCGGTAAGGCCGGGGCTTTCGATGCCCACCAGGTTGACCCACCCGGGTAGATTGCGCGCTGATTCCTCGGCAATCACGAAGTCCCGAAATCCCTTCGACGCGACAAGTTTCGGGCGAATACCCGCGTAGTCGGGTTCCAGGTCTTCCGGCCTGAGCCCGGGCCAGTAGGCGTGCGCCTCACCCCAGACAGGGAGCGCCCGCTCGGCCTTCACCGCGTAGTCGGGAATTCGATCATTCAGAAATTCGGCGTCGGGACCGAGTCGTACGTTGCCTGCCATGTCGGGCACGATATGGGCGCCCAGATGCGGGGCGCCGACGGGGGGAATGGGGTAGACCAGGCGTGGAAACCGACCACGGGCCCCGGGCACCCGGAACAGGTTTCCTTTCCAGTAGTGTTGCCGATATCGGGCCGCGTCGACATCGATGCCGACCATGGCCGCCACCTCATCGGCCGCCAGACCGGCGGCGTTCACCACCATGGAAGCGGTAACATCGGTCGTGTCGCCGTCAGGCAGGCCGAGGGTCAGGCGGTAACCCGCCGAATACCCTTCGACCCCGCGCACGATATGGCGGCGCACCAATGTGCCGCCCTCGCGTAGAAAAGCCGCCTCAACCGATGCCACCAGGGCGTGCACGTCGACAATGGCCGACGAGGGTACCTCTACGGCCGTGCGAACGCGTAGTTCGGGCTGCCGGCGCCGAATCTCGTCGTCGCTCAGCCACCTCAGCCCTTCGACACCCACAACTCCGCACTTGACCACGATGGCCGCCAGGGCATTCTCTTCATCGGTCGTGGTTGCAACCAGCCACTTTCCGCACGGATTAAGGGGAACATCTTTCGCACGGCACCAATCGCAGGTCAACTGATTGCCGCGCACGCAGAGGCGGGTTTTCAGGCTTTCAGGCGGGTAGAAGAGGCCCGCGTGCACGACCCCCGAATTACGGCTTGTCGTGCCGCTTCCGACCCGGTCGGCGGCCTCGACCAAGAGAACCCGACCGCCGCGCCGCTGCAGGCGCAGCGCAACGTTGAGGCCGACGATTCCGGCTCCCACGACGATGATCTGGAATTCGTTTTCCACCGGTTGCCGATTGTGAGAACGAGCCGAGCGGCGCGACGCATCGTCGCCATTTTCAACCAGACGCGCCCCGATGTCGACCGCGAGGGCGCTTTCCGGCCCGGCGGCGAATCAGGTAAGCGCGACGTCGAACAGCCGGCCGATGAAGAACGTGGCCGCGGCGGCGCCGCTGCCGATGAGCGCCATGCGCACCGCACTCCACACCACGCTGCGGCCGGTAAACAGGCTCATGGTGGCCCCCACGGCCATCAGCGCGCCCAACGTGAGCCCAACGGCCGCGTACAGCGACGAATCGGTCGCCGAGAACAGATACGGCAGCAGCGGGAGAATAGCCCCCCCGGCAAAGCTGAAAAACGACGCGAAGGCCGCCGTCCACGGCGAACCGAGGCCCTCGGGATCGAGGCCGAGCTCTTCGCGGGCCAGGGTGAGAAGGCCTTTTTCAGGATCGGAAATGATTTTGCGCGCGAAGGAAGCAGCCTGCTGCCGGCTCAGGCCCTTGGCAATGTAAATTTCCGTGAGCTCGGCAATCTCTTCTTCGGGCATTTCCTCGATTTCTTCGCGCTCGAGGGCAATCTGCTGCTCGTACACTTCGCGCTGAGTCTGCACCGAAATGAACTCGCCGGCGCCCATGGAAAATCCCCCGGCGAGAAGTCCGGCCACCCCGGCGAGCAGTACGGTCTCGGCCTCGACACTGGCGCCCGCCATGCCGATAATCAGGCTGGCGTTGGAAACCAGACCATCGTTGACCCCGAACACGGCTGCACGAAGCGCTCCGCCCCCCCTGCCCGCCCGGTGTCGCGCCAGTTCGGCCGGCGCCGAAATGAGCGTGGGCTCGAAATCTTCGTCGCCGGCTTCGGCCGTGCTCGAGCGGTATACCCCAAGGCCACGCACCTTCATGGCGGCCAGGGTTGGCAGAATGTGACGGGGATGCACGAAGCGCAGCATGGCCGCCACGAGCCGCGCCCGCATTGTGGGCCGGAATTCGGGCAGCGCATGACCGCGGCGCACGATGTCTTCGGCCCAGATACCGGCCTGCTTTTCGGCGGCCTTGCCCAGGCTCTCGAACAGTTCACGGTTCCGGTCCGACTCGACGCGCACCATGGCGGCGTAAAGATAGGCCGAGTTCTTCTCCTCAAACCAGTTGCGCAGGCGCTGTTTGAGAATCTGCTCCGATGGTTTGGCCGACATCAGAAGAATGTGCCGATGGAGAATTCGAACACCGACTTACGCTCGCCGGGCTTCGGGTCGAGCGGATAGCCCCACTCGAAACGCAGCGGCCCGATAGGCGAAAACCAACGGAAGCCGAACCCCGCCGCCGTGCGCAGCGGGTCTTCGAAGAAGTTCTCTTCTTCGTCCCAGGCATTGCCGGCATCGAAGAAAACGACGCCCTTGATACCCGCCTGGGGCAGAATGGGAAAGACGATTTCGTTGTTCGACACCAGCATCTTGTTACCGCCTCTGATAACACCGAGCGGCGTGAAGAAGTCAGAGGTCGAGGCGCTGGGAATGACGATTTCGGGCCCGACCTGCCGATAGTAAAAACCGCGCAGGCTCGTGATGCCGCCGAGGAAATACCTTTCGGTAAACGGCAACCTGCCGCCGACGGTCGAGTGACCCCAGGCCACCTGGTTGTGCGTCGAAAAGACGATGCCGGCAAACAGGTGGTAGAAGTAGGTGCCTTCGAAATTGTACTTGACGAAATTGTTCTCGCCGCCGAAGACCGGATCGGCCCACTCGACGCCCGCGTTGAGCACGTAGCCGCCCATGGGATCGTAGGGATGATCCTTGGTGTTTCGCACAACCGAGGTACCGATGGAGCCCGAAGCCCCCCCGCGGAAGAAATCGGACCCGCCGCCGATGAAGTTACCGAGCGAAATGTCTTCGTAACGGTAGTTGGCGTAAACCCGGGTATTCAACGCGATGAGATAACCTGCGTTCAGCGAACCGCCAATGCTGCGCTGCGAATAGTCGAGGTACTCGCGGTTGTTGTTGAACAGGTCGCCGCCCAGGCTCCACTTCGTATCGAGGAAATATGGGTCGGTATAGCTCAGGGTATAATACTGACGCGTCGAGCCGAATTCGGCCTGCGCGTTCAGCCTGATGCCGTAGCCCAGCAGGTTGCCGAAGCTTACCTGACCGATACCCAGAAATTTGTCGAGCGAGTTGAAGCCGATGCCCACGCTGAGCGTACCGGTCGAGCGCTCCTTGACCTCGATGATGATGTCCATCTTGTCGGGTCCGGCCGGCTCGGTGCGGAAGTTGACTTCTTCAAAGAAGCCCAGGGCATAAACGCGCTGTCGGCTCAGGCGCAGGCGGCTGCCGTCGAACAGCTGACCTTCGACCACCAGTAGCTCGCGCCGAACGACCTTGTCGCGGGTCTTCGTGTTGCCGCGCAGACGAATCTGGTTGATGTAGACAAGATCGCCGCGGTCGACGCTCAGGTTCAGGTTGACGATGCGCTGCTCGTCGTTCACGTCGGTCAACGGGTTAACCGTGACGAAGGCGAAGCCGATGTCCTGATACTGCTCGCTGATGCGCTGTACGTCGACGGCCAGGCGCTCGCGGCTGAAGGGCTTGCCCTTTTCGGTCAGCAGCGCCTTGCGCATCTGCGCTTCGCTGAACATGAGGTCGCCCGAGAACCCGACCTCGCCCACCGAATACTGCGGACCCTCGACGATTTCAAAGGTAATGTCGACCCACTTGCGATCGGGCGACAGATAGGCCTTCGGCTGCGCGATGCGTGCCTTGATATAGCCGTTGTTCAGGTAAAAATTGGTGAGCGCGTCGACGTCGCGCAGCAGGCTCGCTTCCTTGAAAACGCCGGTCGACGTAATGAAACTGAGAACATTGTTCTCCTTGGTTTCAAGTACGCTCTTGAGCTTTTCAGCGTCGTAAACGTGGTTGCCGACAAAGTTGATGCGGTGAACGTAGACCTTCAGGTTCTCTTCAATGCGGAAGTTAACCCCGACCTCGTTGTTGGCGTACCGGGTAATGTCGGGGTAAACCTGGGTAAAGTTGTAACCCTTTTCGGCGTAGAGGCTGCGAATACGATCGGCGACACGCCGCAACCGGTTCTGGTCGAGCATGGTGCGGGTCTTGATGTCGATGACCTCGCGAATCTTCTCATCTTCGATCTCTTCGTTTCCCGAGAAACCGACGGCACGCACGAGTGCACGCTCTTCGAATCGGTACACGAGAACGACGCCGCCCTGGGGGTGCTCGACCTCTTCGACCACGATATCCGAGAAATAGCCCAGATCGTACAGGCGCCGGATGTCATTGGCCACAGCCGCCCGATCGACCGGGCTGCCGATACCCTGACGAATGTTCAGGCGAACCGTGTCTTCTTCGATGCGCTGCAGGCCCTCGAGGCGCTCTTCGCGAACGATGGGGGCCTCCTGCGCGGCCGCAGCCCCCGGAAACAGTAACGCAAGCAGGAACAGAACGAGCGATAGGCGGCGCATCAGTTCTCATCCTCGACAACTCGGCCGCTCGACAGCTTGATGCAGCGGGTCATGCGGTTGGCCAGCTCGGGGTTATGGGTCACGATAACCATGGTCAATTCGCGCTTGGCGTTGAGCTGCTCGAAAAGCTGATGCACCCGCTCGGCCGTTTCGATATCGAGATTGCCGGTGGGTTCGTCGGCCAGCAACAGTCGAGGGTCGCGCACGAGCGCGCGGGCGATGGCCACACGCTGCTGCTCGCCGCCCGACAGCTCGCCCGGCTTGTGGGTCAGCCGGTGCGAAAGCCCGACCTCGCCGAGCAGGGCTTCGGCCTTTTCACGGGCAAAGCGCTTGTTCTCGCCGCCGATGAGCATGGGCATCATCACGTTTTCGGCTGCCGTGAATTCGGGCAGCAGGTGATGAAATTGAAAGACGAAACCGACCATGCGGTTGCGGAAGCCCGCCAGCTCGCCGTCGGGCGTACCGGTAATGGGATCGCCGTTGAACCAGATGCGTCCGGTGTCGGGTACGTCGAGGGCGCCGAGAAGATGGAGCAAGGTAGACTTTCCGGCGCCCGACAGGCCCAGAATGCCCAGGCGTTCGCCGGCGTTGATCTCGAGATCGACGCCTTTCAGCACCTCGACCCGCGAGGGGCCTTCTCCGTAACTCTTCGTCAGCCCTTCGACACGAAGAATAGGCTGCGTCATGGATGACCGGGTTTCCAGGGTATGGACCAAGGACGCTCCGAACCGGTTAAATGGCAGAAAATAAGAGGACGGTTCCGGACTCATGTCCGGCCGGCCACGGTGCATACCCCGGCCGAATCGAAAGCGGTTTGTAAAAGGTTAATAAGTATCAGGAAAATGGGGCTCTGTCAAGCATCGGCGGGGGCTAAAGTGGCGAAATGACAAGGGGTCGGGTAGAAAACGTCGATGGCGCAGCAAGCCCCCGGCATGGCCGGGCCCACCTTTCTGCCCGCGCCGATTCCGGGCGTCTTCTTGCCCGTAAAAAGGTTCGGCAGGCCCCCCGGAAAACCGCTAACGTACCGTGACTTCTTGCAAAAAGCGGGGGGAATGCTAAAATTAGCACTTAAGAATGGCGAGTGCTAACAATACGCAAGCCACAATGGAGTTTCCGGCATGCCTATCTACGAATACCTTTGCGAAAGCACTTCCTGCGGACACAATTTCGAAGCCCTGCAGAAAATGTCCGACGCCCCGCTCAGCACCTGCCCCAAGTGCAGCGGAAGCCAGGTACGCAAGCTTATCTCGGCGTCGTCCTTCGTTCTGAAGGGCAGCGGCTGGTATCAGACCGACATTGCCCGGAAGGAAAAGGCGGCCCGCGGCGAGAAAGTCTCTGACAGCGCCCCGGCCGGCTCGGACAGCTGAGCGCGCGCACGAGTCTGACAAGCAGCTCTTGGTGAGAAAGGCGAGCCTTCGGGGTCGCCTTTTTTCCGTTTTGGGGTGGGCGAGGTTTACATCGAGCCGGCAGGTGCGGTGAGGTTTTTGCCTGGTGGAAATTGGGTGCTGCTCGTGCCTTGCCTTTGCCCTGCCCCCTGGTCTGCAGGCGACGCTTACACGGAGACGTTGAGATGCCGAGTGCGTTGATGGAGACTGGGGGTCCTTCACCTTCACCCGAGAATTGCCCCGGCACTGCGGCCACTTTTATGCCGGGGAATTCGAGCGATCGCGGGGACCGGTTTCGCTCGGGTCTTGCGTGACTGCAGGCCGAAGCGGCGGCTGTGTTCGCCGTGGCTGGGCAGGCAGTCAGTTCGGTAGCTGGGCTGTGAGGAGTTCGTCGACCCGGCCGCGCAGCTTGGCCAGGCTGAAGGGTTTGACGAAGTAGTCTTCGGCCTGGGCCGCAAGGCCCCGGCGTATGTCGTCCTGCCCCGAACGGGCCGACATCATGAGCACGGGAATGTGCTGGGTACGGGGGTTGCTCTTCAGCAACTCGCACACACGGTAGCCGTCGACCCAGCTCATCATGATGTCGAGCAGAATGATGTCGGCTTTTATGGCGCCGATGTCTTCAAATAGATTCAGCGGCGACATGCAGGTGTCGACCTCGTAGCCCATCGATTCGAAAAACGTCGCGAGCATCGAGCAGATACCCTCGTCGTCGTCGACAATAAGAATCCGTGGCTTCTTTTCAGAAGTCCGTTCCATACTCCCCATTTTGGCGAAGAATCGGGCGGAAAGCCGTGACTTTCTTACCCGGTGGGATGACCTTCTGCCGACCAAGTTCCTTGCCTTGGTGGCATTTCTTCCTTAGTTTAGATCGAGGCCGGGCGGAAGTCAAGCTGTCTGCGTGCTGCACGGACGGACGGCCTGAAACGGCGAGAAGTGTTCGGTGAAAGGTGCCGGGTCGCGTACAAAAGGGCTTTCCGGTAAACGGATCGGAGAGGAGTGAGACGTGCACGCCGAAAAGCGGCAATGCGGCCCCGGAAAATGCACGGGTGGCGAAGCCGCGAAGCGGCGATCCCCGTGCGGCACGGGCGGCTTTCCGGCGCCGGACGACAGTCCCATTCCCCAACGGACCGGAAGTGGAAGCGCTCCCCCTCTCTCGCTCCCCCTCTTTCAGACGGTCCGACGGTTTGACGGTCCGACGGTCTGAAAGTCAGTCAGCCAGCGAGCGCAGGTCTTTCACGAAGTCGGGGTAGGAAATGGCGACCATGTCGAAGTGTTCGATTTCGACCGGTCCGTCGGCGCAGAGGGCGGCCACCGCCAGGCTCATGGCAACGCGATGGTCGTGGTAGCTCTCGACCTTCCCCCCGTTGAGGGGTCTGCCCCCGCGAATGACCATGCCGTCGTCTAGCTCGTCGACATCGGCCCCAAGCTTGCGCAGCTCTGTGGTCATGGCGGTAATGCGATCGGTTTCCTTGACGCGCAGCTCTTCGGCCCCCGTGATACGGGTCTCGCCCTCGGCCATGGCAGCCGCCACGGATAAAGCCGGAAACTCGTCGATGGCGCGAACGACCACGTCGCCGGAAACCGAGACGCCGCGCAGGCTCGAGTGCCGCACCACGATGTCGGCAACCGGCTCGCCGGCCATGTCGCGCTCGTTCTCATAGCTGATGTCGCCGCCCATCTCGCGCAGAATGTCGACGATACCGGTACGCGTGGGGTTCACGCCCACATTGCGCAGCACCAGCTCGCTGCCCGGAACGATGAGCGCCGCCACGATGAAGAAGGCGGCCGACGAGATATCGCCGGGCACTTCGATCTCGAAAGGCGAGAGCGTGTCGACGGCGCGCACCTTGACGCTGCGGCCCTCGACCGTGAGGTCGGCCCCCATGTGCATCAACAGGCGCTCGGTATGGTCGCGCGAGGGCCCCGGTTCGGTCACTACGGTTTCGCCGTCGGCGTACAGGCCCGCCAGCACCAGCGAGCTCTTGACCTGGGCGCTGGCAACCTTGAGGGCGATTTCGCGACCCTGCAGCTGCCTGCCGCGAATGGCCAGCGGGGCCATGGTATCGCCCTTGCGACCATAGATTTCGGCGCCCATGGTGCGCAGGGGCTCGATGACGCGCTTCATGGGACGACGGCGCAGAAAGGGGTCGCCCGTGAGCACGGTAAAGAAAGACTGCGCACTTAAAAGCCCGCTCATGATGCGCATGGTGGTGCCGCTGTTGCCGGCGTCAAGCACATCTTCGGGCTCGATAAGGCCGCGCAGGCCCACGCCGTGCACCACCAGGTGGGTCGGCGAAACCTCTTCTACCTCGACGCCCAGGCCACGCAGGCAGGCGAGGGTCGACCGGTTGTCGCCGCCGCCCGAGAAGTTGCGCACGATGGACGTGCCCTCGGCAATGCCGCCCATCATGAGGGCGCGGTGGCAGATGGACTTGTCGCCGGGAAAACGAATTTCGCCCTTCAAGGCGCCGAGACGTTCAAACTTCATGATCAACCGATGAGGAGTAAGGCGCCGAGGGTTGCCACGGCGGCAAGTACGAGAAAGCCATGGATGCGCGCAAGCCGATGCGAGAACGCGCCTTCGCCGCGCAGCCGGTGCCCCGACACGGTCACGACCAGCGACAGCGTGCCGAGCCCCAGAAATCCGAAGAGAAATGCGGGTGGAAACAGCCCGTTCGGCCCTTCGCTGAGCGCAAGCCCCAGAACGACGCCGACGAGCAGCGCAAGAGCGAAGCCCGCGCGTCCCCCCCAGACAAGAACGGCGGCCAGGGTCGGCATGTCAGGTGCGCTCCTTCTCGAGCAGGCCGTTACGCGTGGCCCGGGCACGGGCGATGTAATCGTGAAGGCCCTGCCCGTCTTCCTTTTCAATCATCTCGCGCAGCGAGGCGATTTCACGCTCGAACAGGCCGACGGCGTGCAGAAGGGCCGAGCGATTCTCGCGAAAAATGTCGCGCCACATGGTCGGGTCGCTCGACGCGATGCGGGTAATGTCGGCGAACCCCCCGGCGGCATAGCGCAGCACGGGCACGCCGCTTTCCATCTCGAGCTCACGCACGGCTTCGACGAGGGCAAAGGCCACCGCATGGGGAAGGTGGCTTACCCCGGCGAACACGGTATCATGCCGTTCGGGCGTCATGACCTCGACCACGGCGCCGGCGGCTTCCCACATGGCTCTGACCTTGTCGAGCGCCCAGGTGGGAGTCGAGTCGACAGGCGTGAGAATGGTTCGCTTCGCCTCGTAAAGCGCTTCGAAGGCTGCTCCGGCGCCCGATTTTTCGGTTCCGGCGATGGGATGCCCGGCCACGAAAGCGGGACCGTCTTCGGGCGCGGAAGCGCTTTTTTCCGGAAGGGCGAAGAGCGGGGCCACGCGTTCGCAGAGGCGGCCCTTGGTCGAGGCACCGTCGGTGAGAATGGCGCCGGGCGAAAGACGGGGGCGAACGGCGGCGGCCAGCTCGGCGACGGTTTCCGGCGGCGTGGCCAGAAACACCATGTCTGCCCGCTCCAACCCGGCTTCTGCGATATCGTGCGCGAAGGTGTCGATGATGCCGCGCTCACGGGCGAGTTCGAGATTCTCGCGCGAGCGACCGATGCCGACAATTTCGCGCACGGCGCCGGCCCGACGCAGCGCAAGCCCCAGCGAACCGCCGATGAGCCCGACGCCGACGATGACCAGACGTTCGATCATTGCAGCCCGGGCAGAATGCGTTCGAGGGTTTCAATGAATCGGCGGTTTTCTTCGGGCGTGCCCACGTTCACGCGAAAATATTCGGGCAGCCCGTAATTGGCCACCGGTCGCACGATGACGCCTTCGCGAAGCAGGGCTTCGTACACCTCGCGTCCGGGCACCGGGCCCTTGACGAGAAAGAAGTTGGCCGGCGAGCGCACGTAGGAAAGGCCGAGGCGATCGAGTTGGCCGTAGAGATAGCGCAGCCCCTGGTTGTTGTTCTCGCGCGATCGCAGAACGAACTCGTCGTCGTCGAGGGCGGCCAGCGCGCCGGCCTGGGCCACGGCGTTCACGTTGAAGGGCTGGCGCACGCGGTGCATGAAGTCGAGCAGCTGCGGGTGCGCCACGGCATAGCCGATACGCAGTCCGGCCAGCCCGTAAATCTTCGAAAAGGTGCGAAAGACAATCAGGTTCGGATAGCGGTCGAGCAGCGCCAGCCCGTCGGGGTAGTCGTCTTCATCGATGAACTCGAAATAGGCTTCGTCGAGCGCGACGACGACGTCGGTCGGCACCTTGTCGAGAAAGGCCGTAAGCTCGTCGCGGGTGTTGTACGTGCCTGTCGGGTTGTTCGGGTTCGTGAGAAAGACGACGCGGGTGCGCTCGTTCAGGGCCGCGGCCATCGCGTCGAGATCGAAGCGCATGTCCTTGAGCGGCACCTCGACGGTTTTGCCCCCGATGGCCTGGGCAATGATGGCGTACACCGCAAACGCCGAGCGGCTCGTGAGTACCTCGTCGCCTTCGCGCAGGTATGTGCGCAGCAGAAGTTCGATGATCTCGTTCGATCCGTTGCCGAGCAGAAACCAATCGGCCGGTTTCCCGAACTTCTTGGCCAGCTTTTCACGCAGGTAGAAGTTGCTGCCGTCGGGATAGCGGTGCATCTTCTCGAGGGCGTCGCGCATGGCGGCCACGGCCCGGGGCGACGGCCCCAACGGGTTCTCGTTCGAAGCGAGCTTGATCGAGTTCGTCACCCCCAGTTCGCGTTCAAGCTCCTCGATGGGCTTGCCCGGCGGGTAGGGTACGAGCGTTTCAATGTGCGGCGGAACCGAAGGTTTCCTGGCGTCGATACTCATGACCGTGACCGGAAAAAGGAATACATCAGGAAGCGACGCGACTGCCCGGCGACGGTCGCTCCGACTTCTCGTACGTGCCCAGCACGCGCATTTCGGTGCACACCCGCTCGACCTCGGCCAGCACGCCCCTCAGCGGCTCGGCGGCCGGATCGCCGTCGACGTCGATGAAAAAGCGATACTCCCACGGGCGCCGCTTGAGCGGACGGCTCTCGATCTTCGTCATGTTCACCCCCGACTGCGCGAGCGGCTGCAGCACCTGGAACAGCACGCCCGGCTCATCCTTGAGACCGATCATGAGGCTGGTCTTCTGGTTCTCGCCGGGGTTGACGGTTTCCTTCGCGATAACGAAGAAACGGGTGGTGTTGTGCGAAATATCTTCGATCGAACGGGCAAGGATACGCAGCCCGTACAGCTCGGCTGCCCCCATGCTGCCCACGGCGGCGCTGCCCGGCTCTTCGGAAGCCCGGCGGGCGGCCTCGCTGGTCGAGGCAACCGCCTCGAGGCGCGCATGCGGCAGGTTCTTGCGCAGCCAGCCGCGGCACTGCCCGAGGGGCTGGGGGTGCGAATAGACAACCTTGATGTCGGCCAGCGACTCTTCGCGGGTAACCAGGTTCTCGACCACTTCGAGATAAATCTCGCCCACGATGCGTACGTCGGAATCGGGAAACAGATCGAGCGTCGAGGTTACCGCGCCTTCGATGGAGTTTTCGATGGGCACGACCCCGAAACGGGCGTTGCCCCGCTCGACTTCGCGAAAAATGTCGGCCATGTCGCCCTGCGGCAGGTACTCGGCCGACGAACCGAAACGGCGCATGGCCGCGGCATGGGTAAAGGTGGCCGGAGGCCCCAGGTAAGCCACCCGTGTCGGCTCTTCCAGGCTTCGGCAGGCACCGATGACTTCACGGTAAATGAATTCGAGCGTACGGGCGGGAAACGGGCCCGAACTGGCGGCCACGACCTTGTCGGTCACGCGCTTTTCGCGGGCCGGGTCGAAGACAGCCTTTCCAATGGCCTTTTTTTCCTCGCCGATGGCAAGGGCCAGCTTTGCGCGAAGATTCAGACGTTCGACGATTTCACGGTCGACACGATCGATCTCGGCGCGCAGTTCGTCAATACGTTGCGCGGTCATAAGCTTGAAAACAGTTAGTGTACTGGAGGCTCCGGCAGGCGGCAAGCCGGAGACGCCCGACGACCGCCGGGGCGCGGTCGCCCGGAAAGAGGCGGGCAGGAATGCAGAAGGTTACAGCGTCGCGGCGCGCAGGCGCGAGCGCTCCAACTCGCGCTCGACCAGCCCCAGCAGCTCCTTGTTGTGAAAAGGCTTGGGCAGATAGGCCACATGATTGGGAAAGCGGCTCTCGCCCACCCGGTCCTGCGCCGTCAGGAGTATGACATGTAACTGAGGAAATCTGCCGGCCAGCTCGGGTAGAAAGGCGATACCGTTGCCGTCGGGAAGCAGAAAATCGAGCAGCACCAGATCGGGCGCTATCGACAGCCGCCGGGCATCGGCAAGCGAACCGGCCACGCTCACGTCATAACCGTGATCTTCGAGCAGAATTTTCAGGCAGAGTGCGATGGAGTCGTCATCTTCGACAACCCACAGGTTGGCACGGGTTTCCGCATGCATTGTTTTCCCCTCGGACTACGAACGGCCGAGTTGCGACCGCCAGCCTGAAACCTATCACGGCCATTCCCGAAATGTCAAGACTTTGGAATCAGAAAACTTCTCCCGCCACCAAAGCTCTCCGGCTCGGGCCCGACGCACCGCTTGCGCTCGCTGTCTGCCCATGATAATACTGTGAAGAATTCAGGAAAAATGCCCGGATGGATACATTTTCAATTGCAAGTGGCTCGCTGGCCGAGACCTCTGCCATCAGACTTTTCGCCGCAGCCCACATGAGCCAGGCCACGGGCGCACTCGTTTTCGAGCAGGATAGGGCCACCAAGACGATCGAGTTTTACCGGGGGCGCATTGCGCGTGCGCGCTCGAATCAGCTGAGCGAGTCACTGGGCCGCCTGCTGGTTGCCTGGGGCACCATTACCCGCGAATCGTATCTGGCCTCTCTCGAGCGCATGGACACCGGTCGCGAGAAACATGGGCAGATTCTGGTGGAAATGGCGGCGCTCGACCCTGCGGCCATACCCGAAGCCCTGCGCAAGCAGACGTGGACGCGGCTGGTCGACGCCGCCTCGTGGACGGCCGGCACCTACCGCTTCGACCCCGTGAACACGGTACCGTCATCGGACCATTTTTCTCTGTGGAAGATTTTTCAGGAAGCCATGTTGCGGCGTTTCGGACGCGACGCCCTGACCGAGGCCGCCCGCAATGCCCGCGCTTCGGCGCCGAAGCGCAAGACCAGCATGATGGAGCCCGTGCTGACCGGCTTTTCGGACGTGCTCAAACTGTACAACGACCTCGATGGCAGAAAGACGGTGGCCATGTTGGCCGGCCGGGCCGAAAACCAGTTGGCCTATTTCGCCGACCTGCTCGTGCTCGAAGAGCTGCAATTGCTTGAATTTACCTCGGCGCCCGAAACCGACATCGTCGAGATGGCCTTCAAGCGCGCCCGGAAACTCGCTCCGACCGATCTGTTCGGCCTGGAAAAAGGCGCCGACAAGGCGGCAATCGAAGGCGCCCTGAAGAGATTGCAGGCAAAGTTTCCGCCTGAGACCCATGGCGGCTCGCGCTTTTACGAACCGCTGATGCGCACCCTCGAGCAGGCGGCCACCACCCTGCTCTCGCACCGGTCGCAGTCACAGGGCGGCAACGTGCTGTCGCCCCAGGCCGAGCGCAGCTTCCAGTTGGGCCGCGATTACCTGGGCCGCAAGCAGTACGAATTTGCCGTTCAGAAATTCGAAGAAGCACTCTTTCACACGCCCGACTCGCAGGAAGTCAAAGGCTATCTGGCGTGGACGCGGTTCATGCAGCGTCCCCTTGACGAGGCCCTGCGCAAGCAGGCGGCCGAGGCCCTCACAGCGGCGGCCCAGGAAAATCAGGAAGACGCCGACGTGCACGCCTACCTGGGTGCGGTACTGAAGCTGCTCGGCCGCCTGGTCGAAGCCGAAGACGCCTTTTCTCGCGCGCTCGAAGTTGCGCCCGAGCATGGCATGGCACGCCGTGAGCTCGACAGCATTCGACTGCGCCGACGCCATCAGGTACAGAAGCGGCGCATTCCGGTCGAAAGCATTCGCTTCAAGGCCGCCATCATCATACAGCGCTGGGTCGGCGACCACAGCGTGGTCATGAATTTCGACAAGTCGGAAATCAGGGTGGGCAGCGGCCCCCACGACGACCTCGTAGTCAGTGCAGAGGTGCTGCCGCAGGTATTGGCCGCCCACGCTGCCGTGCTGTACAAGAACCATCACCACTACGTTCGCCGAAACGGTGCGGGTGGCCTCGTTACCGTTAACGGCAACGAGGTTGCCGTGCGCGAAGAAATCGTCGTGACCGCCCACGATCACGTCGTGCTGGGCGATGCCGAGAAGGGTCCCACGCTCGAGTTCCGGGTCTTCGACAAAGCTTTCCTGAGCCATATGGAGAAGAGCATGCTGAAGACCGACGACTTCTGGATCGGTTGAATTTTTTCCAGCTACGGTCTGCCACGGCCCATGGTGCGTGCCTCGAAGTGATAAACTGAACCGTCGAGCCGCCCCCGAGGAGAGCCATGCCAGACTGGAAGGAATTTCGCCGCAACTTCGCCGTTACCGAAGAGTACGCCTACCTCAACAACGCAGGTGTCGCCCCACTGTCGGCGCCGGGCGCCGAGGCCCTGCGCGAGTATATGGCTGAAATAAGTCGCCACGGCGCCGCGCGCTATGCGCGCATGTACAAGCCGACCGAAGCGGTACGCGACGACTTTTCACGGCTCATCGGTGCAGCCCCCGAAGAAATCGCCTTCGTCGCCAACACCAGCGACGGTCTCTCGCTGGTAGCCAACGGACTCGACTGGAAGCCGGGCGACCGGATTCTGGTGCCCGAGAACGAATTTCCGGCCAACGTATATCCCTGGCTGGCCCTGGAATCGAAAGGCGTGCTCGTCGAACGCATACCCTTCGTCGACGGCCGCTGCCCCACGGAGCACATTGAGAAGATGTTGCCCGGCGCCCGTCTGCTCTCGGTCAGCGCCGTCACCTATTCGAACGGGTACCGGTTCGACCTCGAGGCGCTCGGAGCGCTCTGCCGCAAGCATGACGTGCGCTTCTGCGTCGACGGCATTCAGGCGCTCGGCGTACTTCCGCTTGACGTGCGTCGCGCCCGCATCGACTACCTGGCCGCCGACGGCCACAAATGGCTGGTCTCGCCCGAGGGCGCCGGCTGTTTCTATGTCGCCCGCGAACGGATGGATGAATTGCGGCCCAGCAAAATCGGGTGGCGCAACGTGCGTAACGACATGGATTTCGCCGCCATCGACTTCACCTTCAAGGACAATGCCGGCCGGTATGAAGAGGGCACGCCCAACGTGCCCGGCCTGATGGCCTTCGGGGCGTCGCTGCGTTTTCTGCAGGAAACCGGGATCGAGGCCATCGCTGCCCGGGTTCGCGAACTGGGCGACTACCTCGTCGAGGGGCTCGAAAAGCTCGGCTACCGGGTTCGCTCGCCCCGGGGCGAGGGCGAATGGTCGGGCATCGTTTCCTTCATGGGCGACGACAACGATGCACGGCGCCTGAACGCCTGCCTGGAAAGCCAGGTATTCATCGCCTTCCGCGACGGAGCATTGCGCGCCTCGCCCCACGCCTACAACGATTTCGACGACATCGACCGGCTGCTCGAGGTGCTTGCCGCGCACCGCCCCGCATGAAGCGTATCGCCGTGCCCGTACAGACCTACATCGCGCTGGGAAGCAACCTCGGCAATCGCATGAATTACCTGTGCAGAGCCCTGCAACATTTGTCCGCACTCGGCATCGTCACCCAGCGCTCGCCCGTATACGAAACGCCGCCGGTGGGCTATGAAAACCAGGGGCCCTTTCTCAACGCCGTGGTGGTGCTGGAAACGGAACTTCCCCCCGATACGCTGCTGCGCGAACTCAAGACCATCGAGCAGAAACTGGGCCGGCGCCCCGTCATTCGCAACGGGCCCAGGGTCATCGATCTCGACATTCTGCTTTACGGTAATGAACGGCGCACAGACGAGCCTACCCTTCCGCATCCGCGCATGCACGAACGGGCATTCGTGCTGCGCCCGTTGCTCGACATCGCGTCGGACCTCACGCTTCCGGGCATCGGCAGCGCCGCCGATTGCTGGAACGGGTTGACGGACAAACGTCTGGAATTGTGGGAGCAATCGCTTGACGCCTGCTAAACTCATGGTTTACGTTTTATAATCAGATACATGCCGCGCCTGCGCCAGCACCGAGCGGCACGCTTTTACCTTTCCTTCACCAGCAGGCACATGGCCGTTCACTTCGAACAGGTTTCCCGCATCATCGTCGAGCAGGCCGAAGACGTCGTACAGGTCTTCAACCGCGCACTATGGCTCGACGCCTACTCGGCCAACCGCGAATTCGTGTTTTCGTTTGCACCGCTGGGCGAAGATCCGCCCTTCGACATCTTTGCCGAAGCCCGCTTCCGGTGGGACGTGAATCTACTGGCCATGAGCATGGAGCCGCGGCCGGTCGACGAAGAGGGCAATGTCGACGAGCCGTACCTCGATCTCGAGGTCTCGGTCTTTCTGCCGCCGCTCAGCGCGTTGCCCGAAATGGCCGAGATGCGCACCTTGATTACGTCGCTGCTTCCCCAATACAATCCGCCGTTGTTCAACCTCACGCACGATTACAATATCGAGGCGCCGGGCGAAACCGTGTACCACCTCAAGCTCGACTACATGTGGAGCTTCGACGGCGAAGCGCGCATTCTCACCACCCGCTACGCCGATATCTTTCACGATCTCGGACGGTTGATTCAGGAACTCAACCGTGCCCGGGGCGGCTGGCAGACGGCCCACTTTTCCTGAAAGCGCTACGATTCGGACGTCCGGCGGCATCGAGCACTCACCTTTGCAGGGGCCGACCCCGACTTGGCGTGGACGCCCGGTGCACCGCCTTGGTACAATAGCTCGGCCTGTCGTGCCGGAACGGGAGGCCGGGAGCGTGCCATGGCAAATGAGCCTGCCTTTCATCTCATCGAACGTCGTGAATTCTTTCGCCGGGGTCTGTGCGGTTCCGCAGCGCTCGCGCTGGCGGCCACGGCGCCCGCCGGATGCGCGGGCTACGAAAACTTTGCCGCAGCCGATGAAACCGCCGAGCTCGCGTTCTTCTCCGTCAAGGAATACGCCGTCATGTCGGCCGCGGCCGATGCGCTGCTTCCCCAAGGAAACGGCTACCCATCGCACAGAGAACTGGGTATCGTGCGCCTGCTCGACCGCGAGTTCGCGCAGTGGGAGCCGGTGCGCAGCAAGGACATTCGGCTCGTGCTCAACCTGGTCGAACACGGCACCTTGCCCTTCGCCCTTACCTTCAGCCGCTTCACCCGCATGGACAGGAAGGCGCAGCGCGACTATCTGCTGTCGTGGGGCGAGAGCGGCCTGAACTTCCGCCGGGCTGTTTTTCTGGCCCTCAAGGGCCTCCTGGCCTTTTATTATTTCGCAGACCCGCGCGTATGGGAGCAGCTGGGCTATGACGGCCCCTGGCTGGGTCGTTTCGATATTCCCATTACCCCGGTCGACGGTCTGCCTGCCTGACGGTTGCCCCCATGCTGTACGAAGCCAAGGACCTGAAAAGCGACAAGACAATCGATTGCGACGTGGTCATCGTGGGCACCGGCGCCGGTGGGGCCACGGCGGCCCGCGAGCTGGTCGATGCCGGGTTCAAGGTGGTCATGCTCGAGTACGGCGCCTACGTGCGCGCCGAGCAATTCGACCAGCGCGAAGACCACATGGCCGAACGCATTCAAGGCGTGCGCGGCTGGCTTTCGTCGACCGACAACGCCATGTTCTTCACCTTCTGCACGGTGCTCGGCGGCACTACCGTGCATTACTGGGCCGATTGCGAAGAAACGCCCGATCATCGCCTGGCACTGTGGGAAGAGCATCACGGCATCACGGGCATGGGGCCCGAAGTCTGGCACCCGTACTACGAACGGGTCGGCGAATACGTGCACGCCAACATCGTGCCCGAAAGCCTGACCAACCGGAACAACCAGCTCATACGCGAAGCCTCGCAACGCCTCGGCTATCGCGGGCGGCAGGTGCTGCAGGCACGTAAGGATTGCGTGGGCAGCGGTTACTGCATGACCGGCTGCACGTACAACCGAAAGCAGAGCCAGCTCGTCACCAACGTACCGTATGTTCTGAAGAACGGCGGCGACATATACACCCAGTGCGAAGTAACCCGCGTGCTGGTCGAAAACGGCAAGGCCGTGGGCGTCGAGTCGCGGCTCATCGACCATCCGTCGCGCAAACCGCTGGGGCCGAAGCTTACCGTGCGGGCGGGAACGGTCATGCTGGCCGCCGGCGCGTTGAACACCCCGGTGATATTGCTGCGTTCGGACATCGCCAATGGCTCGGGCCAGGTCGGCCGTAATCTTTATTGTAATCCGGGTGTCGCCACTTACGGCCTCATGGACGAAGACATCGTCATGTACCGCGGGGTGCCGAATGCCTACACCATCGATCAGTTCGTCAAGGCAACGTATGAAGACGAAGCCCGCAGCCGCTTCGGTTACGGCCACGGCGAAAGCGGCTATGTCGAGGGCGGCTACCTGATGCTGACGAGTTCGACCCATCCGGCCTACACGGCGGCTCTATCGCCCGGCATGGCCGACGAAATGGGCGATTTCATGCGGC
>JAWLBW010000018.1:0-27807 GCA_041687475.1 bacterium | reverse complement strand
CAGGCCATCACTACTCCCTTGATAAGGAAATAGTCAAAGCCTAAAATTGGGACCCATGTCTTGGCAAATGAGTGGTACCCATGTTTTGACGAACAACCATACCACTTCCTCCCCCTTCGACCGGCTTGCCCTTGCCGCACGGTCTCCCCCTCCTTCTCCATACGCACGCGCAGTCGACGCACGGTTTCCACACGTCATGTAAATTGCAGCGCGGGTTGGAGACGGAGGGGGCTCACTGCAGCACAGTTGCACGATAGTCGCCGGACGCCCGTCGTCCGTCATCCGAGTAAGTACAGCTGCCACGTGCCGCACGGCGCGCTTCTCCCCGTCCTCCTCCAATCCGGGCCGAAGGACCGTGATATGGAGGAGGAAGGGGCCGGGGGAAGGTGGTGGGATCGACGTGCTGCACGATTGCACGGTGGTCGCCGGACGTCGGACGTCGGACGTTCGAATAAGTACAGCGCGACGTGCAGCACGTGGTGCTCCTCTTGGGAAGCATGTGCCGAAACGAAGTGAGGTAAGGAGCCCTGTGTAACCGCATACGGCAAGGAGTCAGTCGTCCGGCACGATCCTCCACTGGAATTTCCCGCCCCGCCTTTGCTACCCTTACCTGCATGCTTCATCTACTGGTCCCAAGCCCCTCGGGGTGGATCGAGGCGGCGCTCGCCGACCTTCCGACCCTGTTGCTCGACCACGCCCATTGTGAAATGAAGGCGGCGGCCAGCGCCGAAATGTTTGCGAGCCGCTATCCCGACGAGACCGACTTCGTGGCCGAAATGCGCGAGCTGGCAGCCGAAGAGCAGGATCATTTCGATAGGGTCAGGGCCATCATGGAGGAACGCGATATCGCCTGGCGGCCGGCCGACAAGGACTGGTATGTCGTCCACTTATTGAAGAAAGTTCGCTCACCGGCGGCCCACCGGCAGCTCGATCGGCTGCTGATCGCGGCCATCATTGAAGCACGCTCATGCGAACGGCTGGGCATGCTTTCCGAATCGCTCGATGAGCCGAATCTGCGCGTGTTCTACCGCGAACTGTTCGAGTCGGAGGCCCGCCACCACGGTCTTTTCCTCGGATGGGCCCGCCATTTCGCCGGCCGTGAAGCCGCCGACGCCCGTCTAACCGAACTGGTCGCCCACGAATCGGCCTACGTCACCACGAAGGAACCGACCGCGCACGTGCATGGGTGAGCGGCGCTTTGCGCCGCGTGATAGGTGAAAGGTGAGAAGTGAGAGGTGGCGGCTGGTCGGCGCTCACTTGGGCGACTTTGACCACGTGCTGCACGCCTCTTCCCCCAAACCCCCATTACATGGGGGATTAACTGCGCGCAGCTTCGCTGCGACCATATAGATGACGGGGATGAACGAAAACACGGAGTGCAGACTGCACCCGTGCTGCACGTAACCGGCCACTGGTCACTACCGTCCACCCGTGCTGCACGAAACCTATCACCTCTCACTTATCACAACCGTGCATCCGTACTGCACGTGCCGTCACCCCGTCCGCCCGTGCTGCACGAAACCTATCACCTCTCACTTATCACAACCGTGCTTCCGTACTGCACGTGCCCGTCACCTCTCACTTATCACAAGCGTGCATCCGTACTGCACGTGCCCGTCACTCCGTGCATCCGTGCTGCACGTGACGTTGACACACGCGCCCCCGCTCAGTAAGCTCTTGCAGAACGGTTTTTCCCCCAACGGAGAATGTGGATGCGTCGAGTCGCCCCCCTTTTCGTCGGCCTGTCGCTGCTGGTCGGCTGTACCGCCGAAAACGAAACGAGCCTCAAGGTCGCCCGTAAAAACGGGGTCGCCTGCAACCCCATGGCCATGGCCGAGTGCGCGCTCCCCATTCCCTCTTCCTTCTACGAAATCGCAGACGCCGATGCGCCGAGCGGGCGCCGTCTGAACCTGCCGGCGGCAACCTTGCCGGCCAGCAACGCGCAGTTCGATTACGCCGTTCCCTTCGACCCGACCGAGTACAACCGGGCCGATGGGTGGAGCCCGGCTACTTCGATCTTCGTGGACTTCGAGGCCGCCGTCGACGAAGCGAACCTGGTTCCGTACGATCGCCTGCCCGATTCGCTGGGCGAAGCAAGCCCGACCGTCATTCTCGACGCCGAAACGGGCGAGCGGGTGGCGCACTTCGCCGAGGTAGACAAGACGCCCCACAATGAAAACCTCGACTACACGGGCAAGGGCCTTTTGCTGCGTCCGGCCGGTGTCTTCAAACGCGGGCACCGGTACATCGTCGCCATTACCTCCGACCTGAAGCGGGCCGACGGCAAGGCGTTCACGCCTCCCTCTGCTTTCGCCGCGCTGCGCGACGGTTCGGCGACCGATGATCCGGTTATTGAAGGGCTGCGCAAATCTTATGGGGAACTCTTTTCCACCCTGGAAAAAGCCGGCCTGAAGAAGGAGGACCTGCTCATCGCCTGGGATTTTCACACCGCCAGCGACGAGTACATGCACCGCGACGTTCTTGCCATACGCGCGAAAGCCCTTGCCGCAATGGGTGACGACGGTATCGGCTATACGATGGGCGAGCCCGAGTTCTACGACGAGGAATCTCCCCTGTTCTTCCGCGTGGCCGGCACCTTCACGAGTCCGCTCTTTCTCGCCGATGGCGGAAGCACCGTCGACATCGTCTGCAATTCCCCGAATCCCCGCGACTGCCCACCCCCCGGCTTCGTGCGCGGCGACGACGGTCTGCCCGTGCAGACCGGTCAATGGGAACGTCCGTTCGTGCTCACGGTACCCAAGGCCGCCACGGAAGGTACGCTGCCCATCGTGCAGTTCGGCCACGGATTGCTGGGCGGCGGAGGCGAAATCTTCAGCGGCTATAACAAGCGCGTCGCCCAGGAGCTGGGCATGGCCTTCATCGCCACCGACTGGACGGGCCTGAGCACCAAGGACGTGCCCATCGTGGCCGTTGCGCTGGGCGATTTCAACTTCATACCCACCGTCGCCCACCGCCTCGTGCAGGGCCTGGTCGACAACATGGCGCTCACCCGCACCATTGCCCGCATTGCAGCCGACGAACGACTCAAGGTCAACGGGCACCCGGCGTTCACGGCCGAAGGCGTCACCTTCTACGGCATTTCGCTGGGCGGTATTCAGGGCGGCTCGCTCATGGCCCTGAGCCCCGATCTCGAGCGCGGCGTGCTGAACGTGCCCGGCTCGACGTGGAGCCTGATGTTCCAGCGCAGCTCGAACTGGAACGCCTACAGCGCGTTCATGAAAATGTCATATCCCCATCCACGCGACCGGCAGACCCTGCTGGTGCTGTCGCAGACCATGTGGGACTACTCCGACCCCATTGCCTATGCTCCCCACGTGATTGCCGATCCCTTCCCCGGGCAGGAGCCGAAGAAGATTCTCTACCAGGAGGCCGTCAACGACAGCCAGGTACCCAATATCGCCACGGAAAAGGCCGCGCGCGCCATGGGCATTCCCCTGCTCGTTCCCACGCCCCGCGAAGTGTGGGGCCTCGAGGAAGTAACCGAAGCCGAAAGCGCGTTGACCATCTGGGACGAATCGGTGTGGGCGCCGATTGAGAACATTCCCCCCGAAAGCGACAACCGCACCCACGGCTCGATTCGCGACCGCACGGCGCTGAAGCAGCAGATCGACCGGTTTCTTTTCGGCGACGGGTTGGTTGTGGATTATTGTGGCGAGGCGTGCGTGTATGAGCGCGTGAAGTGACGTGCAGCACGGTCGGACGGGAGTGACCTGTGGCCAGTGGCCGGTGATGTGCTGCACGGTTGCACGGGAGTGACCTGTGACTAGTGGCCGGTGACGTGCTGCACGGTTGGCGGTCCGTACTCCGAACGCATGATTCTATGGAAAAACGCTCAGGGCTTCGCTGCAAGATAGCGGATCAGACCATTGACCAGGCGAACGACTGACTGGGTCTTCGCCAGAATTGCCTCGACATCCTGCTCGGTCGCGTAGTTCAGCTTTCGAGCAATCAGTATCTGTGTTTCGACTTCAGACACGGAACCTCGGGCCACGCGCAGAAAGTATGAGAAGTCTCCGGGCGTCTTGCGTCCATGGCCTTCTGCGATGGCCGAGGGAACTGAAATGCAGGCTCGTCTGATTTGTGAGGTCAACGCCCACTTCTCGTCGCCGGGAAACCCGCTGCTCACCTCGTAAACAATGTCGACGAGACGCATGGCGTCCTTCCACGCCTCCAATTTCCGAAAGCTGACCGACTCAACCGCCATGCAAGTCTCCCTGCTGCCTTTCTAACACGCCTTTCAGGCGAATGGAAGGAATATTGGCCCTATCCGGCCACCGGTCACAGGCCACTGGCCACTTTGCCTCCATCACGTCGACAAACGGGCTATGATGTATGCATGAATGACCGTGACATCAGCACCCTCTGCGCCCATATCGGGCTGACCGACGACCGGACCGGAAACAGGCCTGCCGTGTCGCCTATCGTGCAGACGAGCCTCTTTCGCCTGGGCACCTCGGCCGATGCCGAAGCCGTTTTCTCGGGTCAACAGCCCGGCTATATGTACTCGCGCTTCGGGAACCCGACCGTCGATGAGCTGGGGCGCGCCCTGGCCGCACTGGAGGGGGGAAGGGACGCCCTCATTGCCGCATCGGGCAACGCGGCGACCCTGGCCGCCGTCATGATGTCGTTGCGTGGAAAGGACGATCTGGTCGTCGCGCCCAACGACGCCTACGGCGGAACCCTCGAAGCCCTGCGCCTGCTGCGCGACAAGCTCGGCCTGAACGTGCAGTTCGTCGACGTGACGAAGAAGGAAGAGTGGTTCGGCGCCATCTCGCTGGCCACGGTGGTGTTCGTCGAGACGCCGACGAATCCGCTCATGCGGCTGGTCGATATCGCCGAGACGGCTGCCCATGCGAGAAACTCCGACACGCGGGTCATTGTCGACAACACGGTGGCCACGCCGTTCAACCAGCGGCCCCTCGAGCTGGGGGCCGATCTGGTCATGCATTCCATGAGCAAGTTCCTGAACGGACACAGCGATATGGTGGCCGGGTGCGTGGTGTCGCGCGAGGGCTTCACGGCCGAACAGCGCGCCATTCACAAGAACCTGGGTGGAACGATGAATGCGCTCGACGCCTGGCTTCTGCTTCGCGGCCTGCGAACCTTTCCCCTGCGCATGGAGGCCCACAACCGCAACGGACAGCGCGTGGCCGAGTGGTTGCAGGAGCACCCCAGGGTCGAACGGGTGAACTACCCCGGCCTGCCCTCGCACCCGCAGGCCGACATCTTCCGCAAGCAGATGAAGGGCGGAAGCGCCGTCATGTCCTTCGACCTGAAGGGGGGACGTGAAACCGCCGAGCGCTTCATCGACCGCCTGCAACTGGCCGTGCACGGTGTCAGTCTCGGCGGCATGGAGACGCTGGTAACCCGCCCTGCCGGCTCGAGTCATCGCGGCATGACCGAAGCCATGCGCGCCGAAGCCGGTGTGACCGAAGGCCTCGTGCGCATGTCGGTAGGCGTCGAGAGCATCGACGACATTCTCGCCGATCTCGACCAGGCGCTCACGTGATGCAAGTGACTGCCGTTGGTGGGGAGAGCGTGAGATGGGGCGAAGGGGTGATTCGTGCAGAACGGCGCTCCGTAGCGGGTTACCTGGGTCACAGGGTCTGCCGGTCTGACAGTCTGACAGCCTGAAGGTCTGAAGGTCTGAAGGTCTCCCCTTCGAACCGTGCACCCGTGCTGCACGTCGCTCTCCCTCTCCCCATCTGACCGATCAACCGTGCAACCGTGGTCTCCCCTTCAAACCGTCCGACCGTGCCGCACGCGGCTCCCTCTCCCCATCTGACCGTCCGACCGTGCTGCACGTTGTCGCCCCATCCACGTGCAACCGTGCTGTACGTCCCCCTTCCCCCCTGTCGCTTCCCGTGATAGAACGGGAACATGGCGGCGCCAGTATCCACAAACCAACCGGTACCCCTCGTACTGGCGGACGGCCGGCGCGTGCAGGCCGTGGGATACTCCGGATTACTTCACAAGCCACTGCTGGCCGTCTTTACTTCAAGCAACCCCGTCGCGCCACCGGTAATTGAAGAGACTCTGGCGAAAGCCGTCGCCATGGCGTCGCATGACTTCGTGGTCATCGGCGGCTTTCACACGCCGATCGAGCTTGCACTCTACCCCCGCCTTCTCGGCCTTGGAATTCGACTCGTGCGTTGCCCGGCACGGGCACTGCCGGTTCGCCTCACCGCCGAAGAAGTGCAGGCTCTGGCGCAAGAACGGCTGCTCCTGCTTTCGCCATTTCCCGACTCGACCCGCCGGGCCTCACGCAATACCTGCCTGCGCCGCAATCGCTTCGTGCTTCGCCTCGCGACCGCGCTGCTCGCCATTGAGCCGCCGGCCGAAAGCCGTACGGCACGGCTCCTCACGGAAGCCTGTGCCCTTGGAAAACCCGTGCATATCGTGCAGCCGTCGGCGGCTTGAACAGGACACCGCTCTCTTCCGCCGCCGCAAGCCAGGTAGTACCTGTCTGCGCTCGCCACGCGCTCGCCATGTGAATCCGCTCGGCCCTTCATGCTATAATGAATGAGTATTCATTCAATCGACCGGTATTTCCATGGCCAAACCCAGCCTCATGCTTCGCTATCACGCGCGTCTTGCCCGCAACTATCTGCGTTGGCGTCTTGAGGGCAAGCCCCACGCCGAAAAGAGCGTTCTTCACTTTCGGGCCTCGGCCCTCGACTGCGACTGGTTCGGTCACATCAACAACGCTCGCTATCTCGAATTCTTCGATGCCGGTCGCACCGATCTTTTCGTGCGCATGGGCCTTTTCGAACACGCCAACGCCCACGGGTGGACTGCCGTGGTCGGCACCATGAACGTGCGCTATCGGCGCGAAGTGCGCATGGGTAAGCGGTTTACGCTGGAAACTTCGATTGACCGCATCGAGGGCAAGACGGTCGTTTTCGTCCAGAAGATTTTTCTCGGTGAGACGCTGGCTACCGAAGCCGAGTGCCATGTGGTCGTGGTCAAGAATCGCAAGGCTGTCGACGCCGGCTTCCTGGCTCCCCTTGTTCTGGGCAAGAAAGGCAACGCGAAGGCGGCGGCCTGATTCCGTTTGAGACCGATATCCGAGCAAAGAAAAGGGCGGCCAGAGGCCGCCCTTTTCTTTTCCACCCGAAAGGTTTTCGCCCTTATTGGATGTGTGGGGTAATAAGGTTGTCGGGAAAGTCGGCGAGCTCGTCCTTGAGCGAACGGCTCATGAGCGATTGAATGGCCTTCTCCATGGGTACGTCGTGGTAAAGCACTTCGTACACCTGCTCGACGATGGGCATCTCGATGCCGATCTTGCGCGACAGGTCGAAGGCACTTTTCGAGGTCTTGACGCCTTCGGCCACCATCTTCATGTCGGCCAGAATATCCTGCAACTTACGGCCCTTGCCGATTTCGAGGCCGACGCGGCGGTTACGGCTGAGGCCGCCGGTGCAGGTAAGAATCAGGTCGCCCATGCCCGCAAGGCCCTGGAAGGTCAACGGGTTGGCGCCCATGCGCAGGCCCAGTCGCGTCATTTCGGTCAGGCCGCGGGTAATCGTGGCGGCACGGGCGTTGTGGCCGAGGCCGAACCCTTCGATACCGCCGGTGGCGATGGCCATGACGTTCTTCAGCGCGCCGCCGATTTCGGTGCCGACGACGTCGGCGTTGCGGTAGGTGCGAAAGTAGCTTGTGTACAGCCGCTCCTGCACGTAGGAAGCGACCTTTTCTTCGCTTGAAGATACCACCACGACGGTGGCGAGCTTCTGGGCCACCTCCTTGGCGAAGCTGGGACCCGAGAGAAAGGCGAGCTGGTTGTGCAGCGTTTCGGGCAGCACTTCCTTCAACACGCCGTCCATCATCTTGAGCGATTCGTTCTCGATGCCCTTCGACGCCGATACGATGACGGCATCGCTTTCAATGTAGGGGCCGGCTTCCTTCATGACCGAGCGAACGGCATGCGAGGGGGCGACCGAAATGACCAACCGCGCGCCCCGCAAGGCTTCTTCGTAATCGCGGGTAACCGTCAGGTTATCGGGCAGGGGAAAGCCGGGCAGATAAGTCAGATTCTCGCGATTGTCGCTGAGCTCGCGGTAATTGTTCTCGCCGTGCACCCAGAGGCGAACAGGGTACCCTTTATCGGCCGCCAGCAACGCCAGCGCCGTACCCCAACTTCCCGCACCGATGACCGCAACAGGTTCCAAGGACATGGCGATACCTCTCTCTAGAAATCATCATCGCTCAACAGCGTGGGGTCGTAGCCTTCGCGCAACATTTCACGGGCTTCGCGCACGCTCTTGAGAATGTACTGCTGAATGAACGGGTTCCGGTCGGCGGGTTGCAACTGCACCACGGCCGCGGCCAGACGCAGCTGGTCGGCAATCTCGGGCTCGCCGCCCGACACGCGCATCCACTCTTCATTGCGAAGCAGCCGCTGCTGCAACAGGCCCATTTCGGGCTCGACGAATTCGTGATAAACGCGGCGCACGAAACGTCGCACTTCGGCGGCGCCGCGGCGTTCACGCTCGTAGAAGCCGCTCACAAGCTGGAAGAACGCCGGCTCGCTGATGAGCCAGTCGTCGAGAACGGGCTCTTGAAAGAGGTCGCAGATTTCTCGCCAGGCGTCGTCGGACACATCGTCGAGTTCGAGGGGAACAAGCGCCGGCGCGGCAAGCAACCGCGGTGCAAGCCTGCGAACCTGCAGGCAGCGAATACGGAACGGAAGTTCGGGGGGAATGGGCGTGCCCGACTGCATGCCGGCGGCCAGGGCGTGCTCGACGCGCTCGAGTACGTACGATGCGGGCACCGAACGCCCGCCGTCTTCGAGATCTTCCTGCACGCTCGACTTGATGAAGCCCGACCACGAGGCATGCATCTCGCCGAAGCAGTCGATGACGCCGCGCCCTTCGTGCACCAGAAAGCACACCGTGTCGGCGCGCCCCTCGCCGCGGTAAGCGGCCAGCCACAGCATCTGGGTGCCGTTGCCTTCGACCCGGCTGGCCCAGGCCGACGTGTCTTCGCGGAAGTGCCAGGTTGCGGGTCTTACCGTATGCCCTGAAAATCGCAGGCGACGCAGGGCCCGCTCGGCTTCGAGCACCAGCTGGGGTTCGACAGCATAACGCACGATTTCCTGCAGGGTTCGAACACTGTGCTCCGACTTCGTGCGCCCCAGCGCGGTTACGATCGGTCGCCAGGATACCTCGTCGCCCAACTCGGCCAGGTAGCCCAGCAAGGTAAAGGAAACGGCGTCGCCGTCGGCCGAGAGCAGACGCGCCATATCCGAACGTTGTTCGGGGCTGGCGTAAAAGGCATCGTAAAGAAACTGCACCGCGGCTTCGGCGCGGTTGTTCATGCGCCGCTTCAATTCGGACAGATTCAGCCGCAGCATTTCCTGCCGGCGGAACAGACCGCGCATGAGGCCGTGTTCAGTGTCGACACCAAGGCGCTCGAGCGCCTGCAGAATCTGCGCTTTGTATTCGCGCGTTCGATGGGGATGGAAGAGGAGGCGAGAAAGGGCGTTGACGATGCGATCGTCGTCGACGTACGCCGCAAGATAGGTCAGTTTGTTCAGGCGATCAAGGTCTTCGGTGTTCGAAATTTCCTGCGCCAGAACCGAGCCGACCTGGTTACCGGTCGCAAGAAGCTCTTCTGCCACGGCCTCAAGCTCGGCATAGGTAATGTCGGGCTTGTCGACCCGGTGAAGGAGTTCAATGACTGCCCGGCGCTCTCGCAGCGCGGGATCGACCTTGGAATGTGGCATGCGACTGTTCGCATCATACCCTATCTACCCTGCCGATTCCAACGGTTTTCCGCGCGGTTTTTTCCTCGACAAGAACCGCCCACCCGGCCCGATTGCCGTGCGGGTAAGAACGCCCCATTCGCCTTCCCCTCGAACGCAGTCTGCCCGAAAAACCGGCAATTGCTGCCGCCGATCCGAGCATTTTCACCTGGCCCTCTCACGTAAACGCCCGTTTTCAGGGTGTTGGCACGGGTTCTGCTCTACAGCAGACCAACAAAACTTTTCCGCCCACCGTGCCGCTCGTTCGACATGGTTCATGGGAGTAGAAATGTATATGGTACAAGCCGAGACGCGCCAGGAGCCCGAATCGCGATTGCGCAGAGAAGTCGGGCGATTCCGCGAACGTTTTCAAGCCCTGAGCGCCATTCAACACGATCTCGAGAGCAGCCGCTCGCCCGAAGCCGTTCTCCAGAGCGTGCAGGCCGTGATAGCGAGCACCCTGGGCGCCGAAAGCGTGTGGATGCTTGACGCCCGGTTACCCGCCCCCCGGCCGATGATTCGCGGCGGTGAAGCCTTTCCCGATGTCGCACTCGGCGAGGTACAGCACTGCCTGCGCGCCGAGCGCCTTCTGACCGTGACGCTTGACGAAGGCAAAACCCTGCACCTCGTGCCGCTGCATTCAGGCGTAAGCTACTGGGGTGTGTTGGCCGTGCGCATGCTCCCGCAACAGAACGTCGACGCCGAGGGCATGCGCTTCCTGTCGCTGGTGGGCAGCATGATCGGGGGCGCGGCTTCGCTCTGGGAAAGCCGGGTGGCCAGAGACGAGGTCGGCGGCCTGCTGCCGGCCGGCTGGCTGGCTCTGCCCGCACTGCCGGGCCGACTGTTTCTTGTCGTGGGCGAATCTGGTACGGGCAAGCATTCGCTGGCCCGGCGCATGCATGAACGATACGTGGGAGGCACCTTCACCGACGTGCGCCTCACGGGCGACGAAAGCGACGAGAGCGCCGTTGAGGCCGCCCTGCGAAGCCCCGGACTGGGTTCGCTGTACGTACACGATGCCGTACGCGCCGCCCCTGCCGCCCGGCATCGGCTGCTCGCGGCAGTCGACGCCGCCGACCAACCCGTCATCTTTCTCGGCACCGCCGATCTTCTCTGGCTGCAGTATCCCGACGCCCTTCTGAGCCGCGCAGCCACCATGACCATACGTATGCCCGCCTTGCGGGAGCGTCCCCAGGAAGTACCCGGAATCGTGCAGCGCGGCCTGACCGATCGCGGCGTGAACGCCCGTATATCGGCCGCCGCGCGCAGGCTGCTTTCGGCCCACGCGTGGCCCGGCAACTACGGCGAGCTTGCGAAATTCGTTTCCGAAGCCGAACAGGCCCTGCGCCTGGAAGCCGGAACGCTGCTCTCGGGCGCCATGACCCGGCGTCTGCTCGGCGAAAGCCAATGGGTTGCCCTTGACCGACTCACCGAACGGCTCGAGGCACATATTCTCGGCGAGGCCCTGCGGCGGTTCGACGGAAACAGAACAGCGGCAGGGCGCGCCCTCGGGCTGACACCGCGGCAGGTGGGTTACAAATGCACGAAGTACGGCCTTGACTGAGGCTCAACGACGCCGCCAGCGCCCGTCTTCGACTTTCTCAACGAATCCGCGCTTCTCCAGACGCCGCAGGTGGTGTTCGACCTGCACCCGCTCGAACCAGTGAAGAGCCGGGTTGTTGTTGATATGCCGCGACTCGTAGCAGATGCCGATGGACGACAGCTCGCGAAGTGGCATGGGTTCGGCAAGCGCGTCGACCAACGCCTGCTCGCGGCGCGCGAAGTGGGACCGGAATTCGCGCAGCAGTTTTAAAGCCTCTTCCCGGCGAAGCGCAGTGGGCAGATGCGAGGTCATGACCCAGTCGAAATCGAGGGTTTCGACCCGCGCCAGCGAGGCTTCGAAGGCGTCAAGATCGCTGCCGACATTGCCGTACCAGGGACCGAACGGGGTCAGGTCGAAATCGGTCAGAAACAGCAGCCGCTCGCGTGGGAACAGCGGACACAGCATGCCCGGCGTGTGCCCAGGCATGTGCAGCGGCACCAGCGTGCAATCGTCGAAGACCAGCGGCGTCTCGTCTTCAATATAGTGGTCGACACGCAGTCCGACCACCCCGTTGGCCTCGAACCAGGCGCCGAATCCGGCCGCCAGGCGCTCGGGCCCACCGACCGTCGCCACCATCTCGGCTTCGTTTTCCAGCGCCGGCGCATCGAGCCGGTGCGCCCAGGTCGGAAGCGCGGCAAAGAGACTTCCCCACCAGCGATGGTCGGAATGGTAGTGGGTGTACAGAACGCTGCGAACCGTTCCGTCGGCAAGCAGGCGCCGCAGGGTCGCCTCGTCGGCCCCCGTGTCGATGAGCAGGCCTGCCGATTCCACAAAAAGGCTGTTGGCGGCAATGCGGGGTCGGGTGGCGCCCGGCAGCAACTCGACGCCCCCGATTTGAGTCGGTGATGCAAGTGTCGACATAAGTAAAACATTGTATCAAAATGGGCTATCCCCTTCTCGCCGCGCGCTCTTCCTGGTGGAAGTTCGATACCTTATCACGTGGGCTTAAAGGACTTGCTGAAATACCGTTTGCAAGACATGGCCGTTTCTGGTAGAAAGGGATCGTAAGTGGTAACAGGCCCAGCTTCCGTCAGCCCGCTCATCCGAGACCCCATGAACCGATTTCATGCGAACCGCGCATGGCCCTGACTGCAGTGACTAGCGAAGGTCAGAGACAATCCGCCTTTGCGGAATTCGGCGTTCGTGAACGCAGGGCCGAGATCTGGGCTGTGGGCGGGGGTAAGGGCGGCATCGGAAAAAGCCTTGTAAGTTCAGGACTTGCGCTTACCATGAGCCGGCAGAACAAGCGGGTTCTGCTGTTCGACGCCGATTTCGGCGGCGCCAACCTGCACACCCTGCTGGGGGTGCCCAACCCCGATCGTTCGCTGGGCGACTTCCTTGCCCGCCGCGTGCCCACGCTGAATCAGGTGGCCGTAAGCGGCGGCCAGCCCAACCTTGCCCTCATCAGCGGCTCGGGCGACAACCTTGACGCAGCCAACCTGAAATACCAGCAGAAGCTGCGTCTCATGAACCGCCTGCGCACCTTCGCGGGCGACGCGCTCATTCTCGACCTGGGCGCCGGCACCCACTTCAATACGCTCGACTTCTTCAATCTGGCGCACGTCAACCTGCTGGTCGTGCTGCCCGAGCCGACCAGCGTCGAAAACGGCTACCGTTTTCTCCGGGCCGCCTTCCTGCGGCGCCTGCGCCATGTTTCCGATCATCAGGCCTTTCAGCGCCTGCTTGATTCGGCCCAGAACGTGCAGACCGACGGGTCGCTGCGCCACGTGCACTCCATTGCCGAACGCGCCTCGGATCTCGACCCCCGGCTCGGCGACGCCGTCATGAAAGTGGCCGATCGCTATCGACCGCGCCTCGTGCTCAATCAGGTGCGCTCCGACGAAGATCTGCGCGTCGGCCACGGGCTGCGCTCGGCCTGCAAGAAGATGCTCGGCATCAACATCGAATTTCAGGGCGCCCTGCCCTACGACGACACGGTCTGGCAGGCCGTGCGCAAACGCACGCCCCACGTGGTAGCCTTTCCCGAAAGCAAGGCGGCCGAAGCCCTGGCAAAGCTGGTTGATAATCTGTACGGGCAGCAGCAGCTGTCCATGACTTTCTGACGGGGAAAGCATGGAACTGCATAAACTCGACTACTACGCCGCATTGGAGATCGAGCCCGACGCCGATCCCGAGACCGTCGAGGCGGCCTACCGGTTCTGCCTCGAAACCTACGGCGAAGACGCCGTAGCCACTTACGGACTGATGTCCGAAGAGGAACGTCGGCAGGCTGTTGCCTTTTTCGAGGAAGCCCGCCGCGTACTCTGCAACCGCGACCTTCGCCGCTCCTACAACCGCAAGCTGGTTGCCGCGGGCCGCTACTCGGCCAACGAACTGCAGTTCGACGAAAGCGCGGCCTTCACCAAGGTCGAAGAAGAGGTGCACGGCGGCGAAGCGGCCAACGTCACGATTTTTCCCGACCGTTCGCATGTACCGGCACAGGCACGGCAAGCCGAAGCTACGCAGGCACAACAGGCCGAACCGACCCATGCCCCCCAGGCCGAGCGGCCCGAACCCGTGCCGGACACTTGCGTCACCCACAAGCCCATTCCGGCCATGGAGCCGGCGGTTATTTCGTCCAGGCCGTCGGCAAGCCTGCCTTTCTCGGCACAGCCGGTCCCCGACGCGGCGACGCCCCGACCTGCCGCCGTATCGCCCGATGCCGCGAAGGAAGGCTCCGTAACCCCGCCGGCCCCCACCGTGCGGCCCGCCATGGCCCACGGATCGAGCACCACGCCGCCGGCACAAGCCCCCGAATTCCCCGAAGAGCCCGAACGTCTGGCCGACGACGAAATTCCCGAGCTCGACGGTCGACCCATCGGTGGCCCCGAGCTGCGGGCGGTTCGCGAAGCCCGCGGCCTGTCGGTCGAAGAGGTCGGCGAGCGAACGAAAATTTCGAACAACAATATTCGCTTTCTCGAGCAGTCGAACTACGCCTTTCTTCCGGCGCCGGTCTATGTGCGCGGCTTCCTGCGCACCTACGCCAAACTTCTGGGAATCGACGGCGATAAGCTGGTCGCCGATTACATGCCCGCTTACGAGGCGGCAAGGATAAGCGGTTAGGCATGCGCCTCATTACCGACATCGACGAAGCCCGCCGGGTAGCCGACCAGGTCGTGGGCGACGTGGCTTTTTACAATCGCGAAAAGATTCGCCTGGCCCTGCGCGAAGACCGGCTGTTCACCACGCTTGCCGCCGAGCTGGCCGAAGCGCACGCCATTTATGCTGATCGTGTCGATCCCGAAATCGAGGCCTTGCATAATTTCTTCAACCGGGCCATTGTCGATATGATCATCAAACCCTTCGAAAACGAAGAAACGACCATCTGGTGACCCCGCTCAGTTTCGACGTGGGCGCTGCCGAAGCCGGCATGCGGCTCGATCGCTTTCTCTCACTACACCATCCCGATCTCAGCAGGGCTCGTTGGCAGCAGCTCATTGCCGACCGACTGGTCAGCTTGAACGGCGCACCGACGAAACCCGGCGCCCCGCTCAAACCCGGCGATGTCATAGCGGCACGGGTACCCCCGCCGGTCGAGGCCACGCCCAGACCCGAAGCGGTAGACCTCGACATTCTGTATGAGGACGACGACTACGTCATCGTCAACAAACCGGCAGGCATGGTCGTGCATCACGGGGCCGGGCACGACTCGGGCACGTTGGTCAACGCCCTTCTGCACCACTGCGGAAACCTTTCCAATGTCGGCGGGGTCATGCGTCCGGGCATTGTGCACCGCTTGGACAAAGACACCTCGGGCGTAATGGCCGCCACCAAGAACGACCTGGCCCACCGCTTTCTGGCCGAACAGTTTGCCGCACACACCATCGAGCGCGCCTACGAGGCAATCGTCTGGGGTGTTTTCAGCTTCTCGACCGGAACGGTCGAAGGACTCATCGGTCGCGACCCTCGTAACCGCCTGCGCATGACCGGCCGCACGACCAGCGGCCGTAGAGCCGTGACACATTACAAGGTGACTGCGGCAACCCGTCATTTCTCGCGGGTCGAGTGTCGCCTCGAAACCGGTCGCACGCACCAGATTCGCGTGCACATGGCCGAATCGCACCACCCGGTCGTCGGCGACCCGCTTTACGGAAAGGGGCGCAGCATTCCGGCGAGCCTTCTGCCCGAACTGCGCGAGGCCCTGGCCGCCTTCAACCGGCAGGCCCTGCATGCACGGGTGCTCGGCTTTACCACCCGCGCGGGCAAGACCATCAGGGTCGAGGCCGAACCGCCGGTCGACATGCAGCGGCTGTGGCAGCTGATTGCCGAGCAGGATCGATGAAATCGCGAATCGACACATACGGTGTTTACACCGGCAGGCCCATGCCCGGTTTCACGTACGGACTGGGCGATCGCAACGTTCATTCCCACGACGACGTGAATGCGCTCGCGGCGGCTGCCGGGTTTCCGGCGCCCGCCCGGGTGATACAGGTGCACGGCAACAAGGTGGTCGACACAATCGAGGCCCGACGCGAGGGATGTGAAGCCGACGCCATCGTCGTCGAACGGGGCGAAGCGGCGGCCATACGCGTGGCCGATTGCGTTCCGATCATCCTGCTCAACGCCCGCCTCGGAAAGGCCGCCGCCGTGCATGCCGGTTGGCGCGGCACCCACGCACGCATTGCCGAAGCCGCACTCGACGCGCTCGGTGATCCGGGCGACGTCTACGCCTGGATCGGCCCGGCCATCGGTTCCTGCTGTTATCGCGTGGGAAGGGACATTGCAGAAAAATTCACCGCCGAATTCCCACCCGGCGAATGGCTGCTCGAACGTGACGACGGTCCCTACCTCAATCTACCCGCCCTGAATGCCTCGCTTCTTCGCGCCCGGGGAGTTTCGGCGATCGACGTCGAGCCGCAGTGCACCCGCGACGCCGCCGACCTGCATTCCTTCCGCCGCGACGGCGAGCAGGCCGGCCGCATGGCGGCCTTTGTGTTCGTAGCTCCCTGACACCCCGTTCTTAGTCGGCCGCCCGCCGTCCTCCGTGCACCCGCCCCGCGCGTCACTTGTCGAGCGCACGCAGTTCCTGACCGAACCCGGCATTCGTAAGATGAGGGTCTGAACCGTGCCTGACGCCACCGCGCGCCATCGCACCCGTTCCCACGAAAGAGCAGGTTTCGATGGTGAGTCACGGCAAGGCGGCAGTCCGGCGCGAACCTTTGCGCGTTATCCAGGAGAATACGAGATGAAAGGGAACCCGCTGGCGGTATTGGCCGCCGCAACGGCGCTTATGATTCCGACCCATGTCGGCGCCCAGATCCAGGACCAGCAGCAGGTCGAGCAGCAAGACCAGCAACTTCAACAGCAACAACAACAGGACCTGCAGGAGCAACAATCGCAGCAGCCGGAACCGCAGCTGTCCGAGGCACAACCTGCCCCACAGGGGGAACAGGCGCAGCTTGAAGCCGAAACCGTACGCCAGGCCCAGCAGGCCCTGAACGAACAGGGCTACACGGCGGGCCCTGTCGACGGCATCGTCGGACCGCGTACCCAACAGGCCGTCGAGAACTTTCAGGAAGCCCAGGGCATGGAGCCCTCAGGCAACCTCGACCCGCAGACGCTTTCGGCCCTCGGAGTTCAGGCGGGTGAAGTCCAGGCCACCGAAGTTCCGCAGGGCGAACCGGTAACCGAGAGCACGCAGGAAACGCAGGTTCCGCAAGGCGATTCGGCAAGCTCGGCCACGCAGGAAACACAAATTCCCCAGCGCGAACCGGCCATGCCCGGCGGCACCATGGGTGGCTCGGAAATGCAGGAAAGCCAGGTTCCCCGGGGCGAGCAGGCGCCGCAGGAAACACAGCTTCCGCAAGGCGAGAGCCAGCCCGCCACGCCCGAAGAGGCGCAACGCGAGCCCCGCGCGCCTCAAGACACCCAGAGCGAGCCGCCGACGCCGGAAACGACCGTTCCACAGGACGATCAGTCGGCGCAGGAGTGGGACGAAACCCGGGAAACGCAAATTCCCCAAGGGGCTGAATCGGCCGAAGAGGTTCCCACGCCCGACAGTCAGGCCCGGCCCTACCCCAGCGAACCGGCTCCACTCGACCAGATGAATTGATGGTTGCGACCGAGTTCGCCGGGCAGGTTCGGGAACGAGACGGACTCCGCACAACGGAGTCCGTTTTTTGTCTCAGGGGGTCGCGCTCGTTTCCCTGGTTTCCGATGCGTCGGCCGAAACCGCGTGAACACCCTTTCCGTAGGGCACGAGCAGGTGATAGCGAAGGTTGTCGCCGGCACGCGCCTTGATCAGAAAGCGTCTGTTGTCGCGGGTTAGGTCGTCGAGCGCTTCGCGGAAATCGTCAAGCGTTTCAATCTTCCTGCCATTCACGTTCTCGATCACCTGGCCCGCTCGCAGCCCGGCTTCGGCGGCCACGCTGCCCGACTCGACAAACTTGACTAGTACCCCGTGCTCGCTGTCGAGGCGGTTGGCATAACGAATCGAGGCGTTGATTTCGTTGACCGTGAATCCGAACGACGTCTCTTCCTCGGCCGGGTTCAGCGTCGGCTGCGCCCCCATCGACACCATGACGCGTTCGGGTTTTCCGTTGCGCAGAATCTCGACGGGCACTTCGTGCTCGGGCTTGAAGGCGGCTATGGCGCGACGGAAGGCGCTCAGCTCGGCTTCGTCTTCGGCCCCCACGACGACCTCGCCGATGGAGAGAATGATGTCTTCGGTCTGCAGGCCGGCGGCTTCGGCAGGCGAATCGCGCAGCACGCTGTTTACGATGACGCCCTTCAAGCCGCCGTCGCCGAGATAATCGGCCAGCTCGCGGTTGATGGGCTGCACGGTCACGCCCAGCCAGCCTCGATGAAGGGTTCCGCTTTCCAGATAGCGGTCGCGTACTTCAAGCGCCGTGTTGATGGGAATGGTAAAACCGATGCCCCGTCCCTGTCCGCGCGAGTTGATGCCGATGATTTCGCCGCGCATGTTTACGAGCGGTCCACCGCTCGAGCCATGGTCGATCATGGCGTCGGTCTGAATGAAGTCGTTGATGAGGGTGCCGACGTTCAGGTTACGCCCCTTGGCGCTCACAATGCCGAAACTGACCGTGCCGTCGAGACCGAGGGGGTTTCCGATGGCCAGCACCCCTTCACCCACGCGCACCTTCTCGTAGTCGCCCAACGCCGGCACCAAGAGTGGGGCATCGGGGGCAATGCGCAGCACGGCCACGTCGGTCTGCATGTCGGCCCCCACCACCTCGGCCTTGTATTTGCGCCGCTCGCCCAACAGGGTTACCTCGACCTTCTGGGCGTCGCGCACCACATGCTCGTTGGTCAGGATGAGTCCGTCGGCCGAGACGACAAAACCGCTGCCCGAGACTTTCTTCCGGCTATTGTTCACCTTGAGAACCGCTTCGATGTACACCACCGAAGGCGTTACCTGACGGCTGACCCTGGCGATGGTTTCCTCGAACGCCATGAGAACGCGAGCCGTCTCGGCCACCGAGTCGACGGATTCGGTAACCGCGGTCGCGGCCCGGGCGGGTGCGGCGGCGAGCAGGGCTGCGGCAAGTACGGTAAACGCTATCTGCATGAACGTGGTCCTCCCAAGGGGAAAAGCGGAACGCAATCGGATCCCCGGCATGTGTACGGACTTGGTCGGGGCCGGCGAGAAGACAGCGCACGACACACCCCTGATCGGATATCTCGCGACAACCGCGCCGGCGTCGTTCATTCAGTGGAGCAAGGACCATGCCACCGCCGGCCCCGGGTCGTCGGCAGGAGAGATGACGCACGGAGGCTCAGGGCGGGCTGCAGACGCCGTTGCAGACAACCTCAGCGTTGCATTTCGCGGCTTACGCCCGCCCGGCCGAGCGCCGACTCAACGCCGCTCGGCACGCAGCTCCTTGCCGTAGGGAATAAGCAGGTGATAGCGCAGGCTGTCGCCCGCCCGCGCCTTGACGAGAAAGCGGCTGCCGTCGGCGGGCAGCTTCGCGAGGGCTTCGCGGAAATCGTCGAGGGTCTTTACCGAACGACCGCCGACCTCGACCACGACTTCGCCGTACATGATGCCTGCCTCGGCTGCCACGCTGTCCTTCTCGACGAAGCTGACAAAGACACCTTCGCGGCTATCGAGTCGATTCGCAAGCTGCATCGAGGCGGTGATTTCCTTTCCCGTAAAGCCGTAGTCGGTTTCGAATTCCTCGCCTTCGAGTTTAGGCTGTTCGCCCATGGTCACACGCCGTTCGAAAGCCTTTCGACCACGTTGAAGGCCTATCTTGACCTTGCTGCCCGGGTCTATGGCGGCGACCGTTCGCCGGAAACTGTTGAGGTCATTGGCGTCTTCGGTGTCGATGGCGGCCCCGTCGACATCGGTAATGATGTCTTCGATGCGTATACCGGCGCGGGCGGCGGGCGAGTCTTCGATGACATGGGTCACGAGCACGCCGGTGACGTCGGCGTACCCCAGATGTTCGGCAAGCTCGCGGCTCAACGGCTGCACGGTCACCCCCAGCCAGCCCCGTTCCAGCTGCCCCGATCGCAGCAGGCGGTCGCGCACTTCCAGCGCCGTGTTGATGGGAATGGTGAACCCGATACCCCGGCCCTGCCCCATCGAGTTGACGCCGATGATTTCACCCCGCAGGTTCACGAGCGGCCCGCCGCTCGACCCGTGATCGATCATGGCGTCGGTCTGAATGAAGTCGTTGATGAGCGAGCCCACGTTCAGGTTGCGCCCCTTGGCGCTTACGATACCGAAGCTGACCGTTCCGTCGAGTCCGTAGGGGTTGCCGATGGCCAGCACGCCTTCGCCCACCCGAACATCGGCATAGTCGCCGAAGCGAGGCACGGGTAGAACTCCCTCGGGCTCGATACGTATCACGGCAATATCGGTCTGCTGATCGGTACCGATGATGGTGGCCGGATATTTGCGCCGATCGTTGACCAGGGTAACTTCGACCTTCTGCGCCTTATCGACCACATGTTCGTTGGTCACGATGACGCCGTCGTCGGATACGATGAAACCGCTGCCGGTAACCTTGCGCTTGCGGTTGTTGATTTTCTGCACGGCTTCGATGAATACCACCGAGGGCAGCACCTCGCCGCTCACGCGTCCGATCGTGTCCTGAAAGGCCTCGAGCACCCGATAGGTTTCAGCCACCGCGTCGACGCCCTCGGTCGCCGACGACGGCGCGCCGGCCCGCACCGTGGCGACAGACAGAAGAAATGCGAAAACGGTCGAAAGAAAGATGACAGGTTGGTGCAACGGGTACCTCACATACCGCCAAGCCCCGGCGAGCCGCCGAACGTATCGAGAAATTCCTGCAGTCCGCCCAGGCCCATGGCCACGAGCGACGCCACCACGAGAAAACCGATGAACACGAACACGCCCGACCAGGCAAGCAGAAGGGCGGCGCCGGCACGAACCGGGCTCAGGCGATAAGCGCCCTGCAGCCCGGCAAGCGAAAACAGATAATAACAGACCAGAATGGCGATGTGCCCGATGAAGGGAATGACCTGAAAGACATTCACGGCCGACAGGTAGGCCATGATACGCACGGCTACCGAATAGTCGCCGTGGCCGCCGACGACACGGGCGCCGATGTGCAGCAGAACCGCCGACACGAACACGAAGAACAGCGTGGCCAACGGCGTACCCACCAGCGCAGCCACCAGTTCGCCCGTAAGCGAACCGCCGCTCGAAAAGGACGACCCCAGCACGTAGTTACCGGGTACGGCCATGACGGCCCCGATGACGCTTATGACAATGGCGAAGAGAAGCGGGTGCCCGCCCCCCTCGCGAATCAACGGCGACGAAAAGAAAGCCGAGGGGCGGGTCACGATATCCGTCCACAGCTCGAACATGTTCGCCGCCCCGCCTTCCGGCGGTATCCCGGCAGCCTCGGCCGCGGGCGACCCGGTGGGTTCGGGCCGGGGCGCTGTCTGCGCCTCGGGCGGAACAGCCGTGGCCGTACGGGCGAATTCGGTATCGCCGTTGCGATCGCGCCACCACGAAGGATCGTCGACCACGACGGGCAGCAACCTGATCCTGGCGCCGAGGTGTTCGAGTTCACGGGCGGCCGAAGCCGCTTCCTCATCGCGGAAAATATCGCCGAGCTGGAAGGGCGGCTTCACCAGCAGACCATGGGCCTGCTCGACACTCAGCGACGGTTGCAGCCTGCGCAGGGTTTCGGCCAGCTCCTGCAGCGGCGCGACGGGCCTATCGGTGTAAAACCCGTCAATGATGATGCGTTGCGCCATTCCACTTCTCCTCAAGCGCCGCCAGCGAATCGGCGGCGGCCGCGGCCACGTCGCGCGCGCCGTACACAGAGCGTATGAGGGCCACGCCCGCAGCCCCACAAGCCGCAATTTCGGCAAAAACCGAAGGTTCGACGCCTCCAAGGGCCAGTACCGGACGGGGCGCCCAGGCTTCGACGGCCCGCCGCAGCGCCACGGTTCCGACCGGTTCACCCTTGCCGGGTGAACGATAAACCGGCGAAAAAGTCACGTAGTCGGCCACGGCGAACTGCGCGGCATCGTCGTTCCCATGCGCCGAAAAACCGACCAGGCTCTCGGGCCCCAGCAGGCGGCGAAGCACATCGAGCGGAAGCTCTGCGCTTCCGGCGTGTACGCCGTCGGCCCCTACGGCACGGGCAATGTCGGCTCGACCGTTGACGAGCAAAAGAGCCCCCGCCTCATCGGTCAACCGCCGCAGTCGCTCGGCCATTCGCCAAAGCGCCATGCCCGACCAGCGCTTGCACCGCAGCTGCACCGCCCTGACGCCGCCGGCCAACGCATCGGCCGTACGGCCATACAGTTCGTCTTCCCCCAGATCGTCGGGGGTGATCAACAACAGGCGCAACCTGCGGTCGAACGCACCCGCCCTCACTCGATGAGGCCCACCATCGGGCTGCTGGCGTTGGCGTACAGTCGCTTTTCAATGCGGCCGGCCAGGTAGGCGTGACGTCCGGCCTGAACGGCAAGCTTCATGGCCGCGGCCATGCGCACCGGCTCTTTCGCCCCGGCAATGGCCGTGTTCATGAGAATGGCGTCGACCCCCAGTTCCATGGCCCGGGCCGCGTCGCTCGCGGTTCCCACGCCTGCGTCGACGATCATCGGCACCTTCGTGGTCTCGCGAATGATGAGCAGGTTCGTGGCATTGCGAATGCCCAGGCCGCTGCCGATGGGCGCGGCAAGGGGCATGACGGCGGGGCAGCCGATGTCGACCAGCTTCCGGCACATGATGGGATCGTCGAGCGTGTAGGGCAGCACGACAAAACCTTCCTTAATGAGTACCTTGGCCGCCTCGAGAGTCTGCTCGTTGTCGGGAAACAGCGTTTGCTGATCGCCGATGACTTCAAGCTTGACCAGATCGGTCTCCAAGGCTTCCCGGGCCAGGCGGGCCGTGCGTATGGCCTCTTCGGCCGTATAACAGCCGGCCGTGTTCGGAAGAATCTTGATGCCTTCGGGCAGGTGATCGAGCAGGTTGGGCTGCGTCGGATCGGTCACGTTGACCCGGCGCACGGCCACGGTAATCATCTCGGCGCCCGAAGCCTCGGTGGCCAGACGGGTTTCGTCGAAATCCTTGTATTTGCCGCTGCCGACGATGAGGCGCGACTGAAAGGTATAGGGTCCGATGACCAAGGGATCCGGTTGCTGCTGCATGTCAGCCACCTCCAACCATGTGTACGATTTCTACTCGATCGCCTTCTGACAGAGACTGATCGGCGTGGCGCGAGCGGGGAACGACTTCGCGGTTGATCTCGACCGCGAGCCCGAGGGGTCTCTTGCCGAGCGATACCAGCAGCTCGGCCACGGTCGTGCCGGCGGGCACCTCGCGTGGTGCGCCATTGAGGAATATGCGAATGGCCTCGGATTGCACGATGATCAGTTCCGGGGAAAGGAACCATCATAACGCGGTGCGAAGGGAAGCGTCAACGCGACGGGGCGCGAAAAGCGCCGGCCTTCATGCGTGGCGGCAATAACGATCGAGCACGTCGAGCAAGCGGTTGACGTCGATGGGTTTGGCAATCCAGTCCGACGCACCGAGCGCGCGAGCCTTGTCGGGTAATTGCGAATCGGCGGAAACGACAACCACCGGTATCTGGTTGAGCCGCTCATCCATCTGCTGCCGCTCGCGGAACTCCCAGCCGTTCATGATGGGCATCATCAGATCGAGAAGGATGAGCGAGGGGCGGTCATCGTCGGAACGCAGAAGCTCCATGGCTTCGGCACCGTGAACGGCCGCGCGGGCACGAAACCCTTGAAACTCGAGAAACTCGAGTAGCGCATTTCGAATATCGTGGTCGTCTTCGACTACGAGTACCGAGCAAACATCCTGCTCGTCAGCGACCAGCATCAGCGTGAGCCCTCTTACCGAACCTTGGGGTCGTCAATACAAACGATTTTTGATTTCGGTGCAAACAATATCCACCTAATCGCCCCCTTTTTGCCATTATGACCCAGAAGTCGTGTATTCGGCAACCACCAAATCTGCGGGACGTCAAAGAAAGGAAAGTCGCTCGAAAACCTCGCGCACCTGTTCGCCGATTTCGGCCTTGAACAATTCGGCGGGCGCCCAGCCGGCTACCTGCCAGGCCCGACCATCCTTGACGGCAAAAAGCAGGGCGTAGCGAAAGGGGTGCCCCGAAGCCATGACTTCGGCATCGACGATGACGGCCCTTACGCCGTCGACGGTGACTTCGCGGCTCGCGATCACCCGCAGGGCGCCGCCCGAGGCCCGTCGGAGGCGTTCGACCCCGCCTTCGCTGAGCTGTTCGAGAGTACCCGTGAAATCTTCGGGTATGACGGCAAGGTAACCAAGGCGACTGTCGGTCTCGAATTGTCGATCGGCATCGGCCACCACCGACTCGCGGCTGAGCTTCCAACCCGGCGCCGGCAAAGACACGATGTAGCCCCGGGTGGGCGAGGGATATGCCACCCAGGTGGGCTCGACCGGTCGGGCCTCGGCTACCCTGAGAAGTTGGAACGATTGCAGCAGGTCGTCGAAATCGCCCGCCCGCTCGTCGAATTTTTCGGCGTCGGACCAGTAGGCAACCTCGTATGCCCGGCCGCCATACTGGAGAAAGGCAATTTCGTAGCGCAGCGGAAGACCCCGCACGGTTACCCGCAGGCTGACGCGAACACCAGGCACCGTCGCGACCGTGATCGGTTTCTGGGCCAGCACCTTCAGGTCGGGACCTTTCTGCTGCAGGGCGAGCAGGGCGCGCGTGCGAAGCTCGCCCAGCGTGCGTTCGGCTTGCACGGTACTTACCGACATGAAGTGGCGGGCCGCGGCATCGGTAAAGACCACATCGGCCTGGTCCATGATGACCTGCCGCTCTTCACGGCGCAGAATGCGCCAGCGATTCAGGTCGTAGGCCAGCATGAAGTTTCCCGTCGCGCTGCGATAGGTAACGGACGCCACCGGAAGGGTTTCATTTGCCGGCCGTCCATGGGCGCAGGCCCCCATGAGCAGCATGAAGAAAACGGTTGCGACGAAAGGTCGAATCGGCGAGAAGATGCTCATGGATGCTCGGTTCCTTCGGCGGCGTTCAGCAGGGTTGTCTCCCACGGGTCGCCCAGGGCACGGTAGGGTTCGAATTCGGGGGCGACCGCCGCAACCCCGGCAAGCGCCGGTTCATGACGAAGCGCCTTTTCAAGGTGCGCACCGACGCGCGCCCAGGGGCCGCCCTCGCGGGCGTCGAGCGAGGCCTGCATGTACCAGGCCCGGGCGTACCACGGATTCAGGGTCGAAACCTGTTCGAACGCCCGCCGTGCCTGCCCCAGAGGGGCCCGGGTCGACAAGGCCTGCTGGTACAGGGCGACTCCGAGATTATAACGCGTAACAAAGTCGACGGGGTAAAACGCAAGCGCCGTTTCCAGGTGACCGATGGCGCCGTCGAAATCGACGGGCTCGCCGTGCAATCCCTCGAGCAGCATGGCCTGCCCCAATATGCTGTGGGCCAGTGCATTCGTCGCATCGCGCCCAACCGCCGCTTCGGCAAGAATACGTGCCTCCTGGGGCTCGGCTTCAAGTGCGATTTTCGCCCGCATGGCCATGGCCTGGGCCTGCGGCCGCACTATCGTGCGAGGCACCATAATCGCGGCCACTACGCACGCAGCCAGGGCGGCCGCCGCCGGAAGGCGGCGATGGCGGGCAACCGGATCATCGGCACGATGCCGGGGCGAGAGTAAACCGGCGCTGACGCCGGTCGCCAGAAGCGGAACGGCGTTGTGCAGGGGATAGTCGATAAAGGCATAGGCCGCCCACGCCGCAAGCGACGAAATTCCCGCCCAGAACCACGGCTTGCGCGCGTCATCGCGACAGGCCTCGAACCAGCCCCGTCTCGTGACCACCACGGCGAACCCGACAAGGACCAGGAATGCAGGCAGGCCGGCGTCCAAGGCGAAAGCCAGCCAATCGTTGTGGGGATTCTCGGCCAGGTGGGTTCCCCCCGAAAAAACAGCCCACGCCGTGTCTTTCGACCACACCTCGGGAAAGCGGTAGAGAAATTGACCGGGCCCGAACCCGAACAGCGGCGAAGCCAGCAGCGCTTTCAGTGAATCGAGCCACAGGTGCACCCGCACCGTAACCGCACCGTCGCCAAGCGTGAATACGTTTCCGAGCCGGGCTCGCCAGGTCGCATCGGTCGCCAGGGCGGCGAGCAACGCGGCGGTTCCCGTGCCGGCGAGGGCGAGAGCACGCCTGCGCACGGCAGACTCGGCACTCGCGACCGCGCCGATAAGCCCCACAGCCATTCCCACGATGACCGCCAGAAGCGCGCCGCGACTTTCGGTCAGCCAGATGTAAACACCGGCCGTCATGCCCAAGAGTCCGTAAACCCCGGCCACCCTGGCCTCACGCACCCGCACGGCAAGCATCAGGCCGCCGACAGCCAGCGGTATCATGGCCTGCGCCGCGAAGTTGGCCTGCCCGAAGGTCGCCGTGGGCAGCACCTCGCCGTACTGGTCGGCCACCATGGGTAAACCGATGCCGACCAGCTGCAGGTAGCCGAAAAGCAGGGCAAGGCCCAGGCCGCCGGCCAGTGACGCGATAACGGCTTTACGGGCAGCGGTACGGCGAACAAACCAGAACGCGCCGGCCGCCCCTACCCACTGCAGCAGCGTTTGCCAGGCCTCATGGCGGTTCACCGCAATCGAGATCGCCACCGCAGACCAGAGCAGGAAGAACAACAGAAGAATTTCGGCCGTATCGGCCGGTCGCAGGCGCCGTTGCGAACCCGCGCGGTCGAGCGGCACGAGCACGAGCAAGACGAGCCCCAGCGTCGCCAGCGCCGCATCCTTGGCCGGGCTGAAAATACGCAGGTCTCCAGAGACGAGCCAGAGCGAGGGCACCACCAGCAGGGCGGCGCAGATCGACCCCAGGGCAACCAGGCGAACGGCCTGCGTCATGCCCCGGCCCCGCGCTTGAGGTGAAGAAAGAACTCGACATTGCCGTCGGTACCGGTGATCGGGCTCTCGACCGAGTTACAGATGGTGAAACCGTTTCGCCCGGCCTCGAGCATGGCCTGCTGCAACGCCTGTGCCCGCGCCGCCGGGTGCCGCACGATGCCGCCCTTGCCCACCAGCTCGGGCCCCAGCTCGAACTGCGGCTTCACGAGCACTACGGCCTCGCCGCCCGACTTCAGCACTTCGGCCAGCGGCGGCAGAATCAGCCGCAGGCTGATAAAGGAAACATCGACGGTGGCAAAGTCGGGAACGGGATCGAACTCGCCCCCCTTCGCAAAGCGGAAGTTCAAGCCCTCGTATACCTTGACCCGTTCATCCTGCCGAAGCTTCCACGCCAGCTGGTTGTGACCGACATCGACGGCATGAACGAGTCGGGCGCCGCGCTCGAGCATGACCTGCGTGAAACCGCCGGTTGATGCGCCAACGTCGATGGCCACCCTGTCTCGCAAGTCGACGTCGAAAGCGTCGAGTGCGCCGATGAGCTTGTGCGCCCCACGCCCCACCCAACCATCGGGCGCGTGCTTGAGCCTGATGTCGGCGTCGGCGGGCACGCGGGTTCCGGGTTTGTCGATCCGGTGCTCGTTCACCACCACCTCGCCGGCAATGACGAGCGCCCGCGCCTTCTCGCGCGTCGGCGCCAGCTCACGTTTGACGAGCAGCATGTCGATACGTTCGCGTTCGACTTTCATCGGCTCACGTCCCAGACCATGCGCAGAAGTGCATAGCCGCTGTCATGAAACCACCGATAGGCGACGGCCGTCGTAATGATGCCGAAGGCGCCGCCCACCGTTACCTCGAGCCAGGTGTGGGCGCCCAACCTGGTGCGCGAATAGGCCACGAGCACCAGCAGCGGCAGAAAGAGTACCGCCGGCAGACCGACCAGCGCAGTGGCAATGCTCAGCACACCGCCGAGTCCGGCCAGGTGATAGCTCACTTTGTGTCGGAGGGTCAGCAGGCCGAGCCCCACCGCCACGACCATGGCGGCGAAGGTCGAGGCAAGAAGCGCGCGACTGGTGCTGAACGAAAAGAAAAA
>JAWLBW010000017.1:15527-28627 GCA_041687475.1 bacterium | reverse complement strand
TGGTAGCAGGCCGTGGCGACCCCCTGCTCGGTCAGAAAGCGTGCCGTGTCTTCGGCGCCGCGACGGGTGGGAGAGTAAATGATGCCCGTGCCCTCGAGCCGTCGTACGAGAGTCACCAGGTGTTCCCGCCGCTCGGCGGCGGTGTGGCAGGCCCGCGCCATCCACACCAGATTGGCCCGGTCGAATCCGGCCACCACGACGTTGGCGGGGGGAATGCCGAGCTGGCGTTGAATATCGGCGCGTACCTCGGACGTGGCGGTCGCGGTCAAGGCCACGACGTGGGGGTTGCCGAGCTTCTTCAACGCTTCACCCAGGCGTTGATAGCTGGGGCGAAAGTCGCTTCCCCATTGGCTGATGCAGTGGGCCTCGTCAACGGCGAACAGACCGATGGGCCGGCTGCGAAGCAGCTCGACAAAGCTTTCGTCGTTGAAGCGTTCGGGGGCCAGATAGAGAAATTTGAGGGCGCCGCTTTCGATGTCGCGGGTAATCTCTCTTTGTTCACCCCGCGAAAGGGCGCTGTGGTAGGCCGCAGCGGGCAGGTTGCGGCGTTGCAGGGCATCGACCTGGTCCTTCATCAACGCAATGAGGGGCGACACCACGATGGCAAGTCCGGCCTTGACCAGGGCCGGCACCTGATAGCGGATGGATTTGCCCCCACCGGTCGGCAGCACGGCCAATAGCGGTTCGCCATGCAGTATGCGGCTCACGATTCGCTTCTGGGCCGGGCGAAAGTCGTCGTAGTCGAAGGCGTCTTTCAGCGCCAGGCGGGCCTCGTGCATCAACCTGTCTTCTACGTGCGCGCTCATGCCGCGAGCCTAGGCCAGGCCGGTCCGAAAAGTAAAGAAAAAAGCGACAAGCGCAAACAAATCGGGTGGAAAACGGCCGCCGGGTGGTTTCGAGCGCCCCGCTTTTCCCTATAATGGAAATTTTGGGCCCGATGCCCCCTATGCCGAAGAGGAGTACCGATTGCCGCCCACCGACCTGACCATTGATTGCGGGGGAACCAACATACGGCTGGCCGCCGTGGTCGACGGCGCGCTGGAGAACGTCGAGGTGGCGCCCACCCGCGCCGATCTCGACGCCGAGGCCTTGCGCGAGCACTTTCTGTTCGTGTTGACCGATTACGTGCGCCGCTATCCGCCGCCGGGCGGTATTGCGAGCATCAACATTGCCATCGCCGGTCAGATTGATTCGCAGCGGGGCGTGGTGCTGGCGAGCCCCAACCTGCCCGCGTGGAGAAACGCCCCCCTGGCCGCGTGGGTGCGCGAGCGCTTCGGCGTGCCCGTATATGTCGATAACGATGCGCGGGCCGCCGCCCTCGGCGAGCTCAACGCCTTGGGCGGCGACGTTCGCGAGCTGGTCTGCATGACCTGGGGCACCGGAATCGGCGGGGGCATTGTCGCCGGAGGCAGTCTGCTGCGGGGGGCCGCCAACGCCGCCGCCGAAATAGGTCACATGATTCACGAACCCTGGGGGCGGGTCTGCCACTGCGGAAAGCAGGGGTGCTACGAAGCCTACGCGGGGGGCTGGTCCATGGAAAGGGCGGCTCGCGAGCTGGCGGCCCAGACGGGCGACGAAGCGCTCTCGGCCGATCCGACCACACGCGGGGTATTTACCCTGGCTGCCGAAGGACACCCGCTGGCCCTGGGCATTCGCAACCGGGCGCTCGAAGCGCTCGGTGCGCTGGCGGCAAGCCTGGTTGTCGTCTTCAACCCCCAGTGGCTCGTACTGGGCGGTGGTATTTCGATGCGCTTTCCCGAAGTTGCCGCGCATATTTCCAGTTCGGTGAATGCCATGGCCCTGCCCGTCGACAGAGAGGTGCTGCAAATCAAGGTGAGCGACCTCGGCGACGAGGCCGCCCTCAGGGGGGCATGTCTGTTGGGCAGGTACGCTGCATGAGGGAGGCCGGGTGAACGAGTGGCGTTGGGATGCGCTGCACGAGCGCTGGGTTCTCATGGCGCCGTCGCGCTCGCGTCGACCCGGCGCCTTTCCCACGGTGGGAACGTCGGAAATGACCGAAGAGGGCGAGCGAACCTGCCCCTTCTGCCCGGGCCATGAGCACGCGACGCCGCCTGAATTGTTGCGATACGGCGACGCCGACCATGGGTGGAAACTGCGCGTCGTGCCCAACCTGTACGCCATGGTCGGGGGCAACGAGCCCGGCTCGCCCCATGAATCGGTAGACTTTGCGCCCCCGCGGTTTCCCGCCCGGGGCGTCGGCGAAGTGGTTATCGATACGCCCCGGCATCGGCACCGGCCGTCGCGGTTTTCGGCCGATGAGTGGGCCCTGCTGCTGCGGGCCCTGCGTGAACGGGTCGCCGCCCTGCGCGGCGAGGGGCTGGGGTTTGCCACCGTGTTCAAGAACCACGGGCGGTCGGCGGGCGCGTCGCTGGCGCACAGCCATGCCCAGATTATTGCCCTTCCCGAGCCGCCGCCCGACGTCGTGCGGGTGTTGCAACGCGCCTCGGGCGAGGCCTGTTTCTTCTGTACGACCGAAAAGGACGAAACCGGCGGGCCGCGCGACATTTTCGCTGCCGCGGGGTGGATGGTGTGGGCGCCATGGGCCGCGGCGCATCCTTTCGAAACCTGGTTTTTTCCGCGGGCGCATCGGGGAGACTTCGCCGCCTTCGAAGCGCAGGAGCTGAATGAGCTCGCTCTTCTGATTGCGCGAACCGTGAGCGCGATGGAAGCCACCATCGGCGACGTGCCCTGGAATCTTTTCGGCGTGGCGGTTGACGAAGGCCGATATCCCTCTCACTTTCACCTTTCGCTGGTGCCGCGGCTGACGCGGAAAGCCGGCTTCGAGCTGGCGACCGGAACTTCGGTAAATACCGTGCTGCCCGAAGACGCGGCCGAACGGCTGCGAAGGGCGTGACGTACGTGGCCTGAAGCGGGGCGGCCTGTGGCCGTGGCGCTCGACCTTCGAACTCGCGAGCGCCAATCGGCATACTCGTCGATCAGTCGCTCCTCTACCAGAGCAGTGACGACCTGGGCCTCTCTTGAGCTGACCGTTCACGTTTCCGGGGCGCCCGTCGGGATCGGAGGGTAGCGTTTTCAGTGTTTCCGGAGAAGGCTCGCGGCAGGGATTGGCACGCTGGCAATCTTCGACCCGCAGCCCTTGACCCGGTGCGTTAATTTTCGGCCTTTCGACTTTGTATTACCGCCGTGGTTCGTGATAAACTAACTCAATTTGACTACGAGGGGGGTATGGGCAACGAAAGGGGAGCATCGACGGTCAAAACGCTGCTCTGGCTGCTGGTCATCGGCGGCGGCATTCATGCCTTCGCCAAGTTCATGCCGCCGTACATGCAGAACTACAAGCTGTCGAAGCTTGCAGAAAAAACTGCGGTCATGCGCGCCGACCCGACGACCGGAAACGATGTGAGCATGTTTCTCGAGCGGCAGATCAGGTTGAACGAACTTCCCTTCGAAGCACGCGACTTTCAGATCGTTCTCGACGGAGGAGAAGCCATCGTTTCCGTCGACTGGACGTACGACGTCGAGCTGATTCCCGCAAACGATTTCGTACCCGAATACACCCGGCGCCTTGCATTGCGCGCCGAAGGACGGGCCCCGCTACGGTGAGGCCATCCAGTACAGGGAGCATTGCCCTTCGGTAGGAAACGAGGGGCTTTTTTTTGGGCAAAACGCAGGTAGCTGCATGAAAAAAGCCGGACAGGTACGCGCCGTTTTACTGGATGCCGAGGCAGTGCAGGGCACCATTCAGCGTATTGCCCGTGAAATTACCGAACGTGTTCCGGCCGAGCGATTGGCCCTGGTCGGCATTCAGGCCGGCGGCGTCATTCTGGCCCGCCGCCTGCGGCAGGAAATTGCCGCCCTGACCGGGGTCGAGCCCGAACTCGGCACCATCGACATTACCCTGTATCGCGACGATCTGGCCCAGGCCACGCACTTTCCCGAACTCAAGTCGACCGATGTGTTTTTCGACGTCGACGGTCGTGAAATCGTGCTCGTCGACGACGTGCTCTACACCGGCCGCACGATTCGCGCGGCGCTTGACGCGCTGATGGACCTCGGACGCCCGCGCGCCGTGCGCCTGGCCGTGCTCATGGATCGCGGCGGCCGTGAACTGCCCATTGCCCCTGATTTCATCGGCCGCCAGGCGGCGGCCCTGCCCGCGCAATCGGTGGCCGTGCGGTTTACCGAAAGCGACGGTGTCGATCAAGTGACGCTCGAAGACCTGGCCTGATGAAGTGACGACTATGACGAGTCTGGGAAAACATCTGCTCGGCTTGCGCGACCTGAGTCGCGAACAGATTGAGCTCGTGCTCGACAACGCCCGCGCCATGGCCCAGGTAAACGAGCGGCGCATCAAGAAGGTGCCCACCCTGCGGGGGCTCACCATCATCAATCTGTTTCTCGAAAACAGCACCCGCACGCGCACCAGTTTCGAGATCGCGGCCAAACGGCTGAGCGCCGACGCGGTAAACATCAGCTCGAGCGGCAGCAGCGTGGCCAAGGGCGAAACCCTGCTCGACACGGCCCGCAACCTCGAGGCCATGGCCGTCGACTGCATCGTCATCCGTGACAGCCACAGCGGCTCGCCGCACCAGCTGGCGCAGCATCTCGACATTCCCATCGTCAATGCCGGCGACGGCACGAACGAACATCCGACGCAGTCGCTGCTCGATCTCTATACGATTCGCGAAAAGCGCGGTTCGCTCGAGGGGCTGAAGATCGCCATTGTCGGCGACATTCTACACAGCCGGGTGGCGCGTTCGAACATGTTCGCCCTGCGTAACTTCGGCGCCGACGTGCGTCTCAGCGGCCCGGCAACCCTGATGCCGCCCGACCTGTCCATCTTCGGCGCCCGGTATTTTCCCGACATGGACGAGGCCATTGCCGACGCCGACGTCATCATGATGTTGCGGGTGCAGTTCGAGCGTGGGGCCAACATTCCTTCGGTTCGCGAGTATTCGAGCATGTACGGACTCAGCTCGACGCGACTGGCGCGGGCGGCCCGCCCCGACGTGCTCATCATGCACCCCGGGCCCATCAACCGGGGCGTCGAATTGAATCCCGATGTGGCCGACGGGCCTTACAGTCTGGTACTCGACCAGGTCACCTCGGGTGTTGCCGTTCGCATGGCAATTCTTCATCTTCTTCTGGGAGGGGGTAGCCCCGAATGAGCGTAGAGAACTCCATCCTCATACAGGGGGGAAGGGTCATTGACCCCGCCCGGTCGGTCGATGGCCGGTTCGACGTGCGTATCGTCGACGGTAAGGTGGCCGAGGTCGCGCCCGATCTGCAGCCCCGCGACGGCGAGAAAGTCGTCGATGCCGCTGGGTGCTGGGTCACGCCCGGCTGGATCGACCTGCACGTGCATTTTCGCGAGCCCGGCCAGGAACACAAGGAAACGATTGCGACCGGTTCGGCTTCGGCCGCGGCCGGCGGCTTCACCACCGTGCTGGCCATGGCCAACACGAATCCGGTCAACGACAACCCGGCCACCACGCAGTTCATGATTGACCGCGCCGGCGAAGCCGGGCTCTGTCGCGTGCTGCCGGTGGGCGCCGCCACGCGCGGGCTCAGGGGCGAAGAGCTGGCCGAAATCGGCGAAATGGTCAGGGCCGGCGCCGCCATGATCAGCGACGACGGCATGCCGGTCATGAACGCGGCCCTGCAGCGCAAGGTCTTCGAATACTGCGCCGCGCTCAAGGTGCCGGTGGCCATTCACGCCGAAGACCTGCACCTCTCGGGCGGCGGCTGCTGCAACGAAGGGCATTATTCGACGCAGGCCGGCCTGCGGGGGGTGCCCAACGCATCGGAAGACGTCATGGTCACGCGCGACATCGTGCTTTCGCGCATGACCGGCGCGCACCTGCACGTAGCGCACCTGTCGACCATCGGCGCCATCGAAGCCGTGCGAGCGGCCAAGGCACAGGGCCTGCGGGTTACGGCCGAAGCGTCGCCCCACCACCTGATGCTTACGGATAAGGAGATTCTCCGGTACGATACCAACTTCAAGATGAATCCCCCGCTCCGTTCCGAAGCCGACCGTGAAGCCCTGATTACGGCGCTTGCCGACGGCACCATCGACGTGGTCGCCACCGATCACGCCCCGCACGCGCAGAGCGAGAAGGAAGTCGAATTCGACCGCGCCCCCAACGGGGTGGTCGGTCTCGAGTCGGCCCTGCCGCTGCTGCTCGAGCTGGTGCACACGGGCCGCGTCGAACTGCACCGGGCCGTCGAGTCGGTTACGAGCCGGCCGGCCGAAATTCTCGGTCGCGACGACATCGGCCGGCTCGCGCCGGGGGCCTTGGGCGATGTAACGATTATTGAACCCGATACGCAGTGGACGTTCGACCGGATGGCCCTGCGCTCGAAGAGTAAGAATTCTCCGTTTCACGGCCGGCAGATGACCGGTCGGGTGCGGGCCACGATTCTCGAAGGAAAATTGGTGTACGCAGTATGAAAAAGGCGAGGCTGGTTCTGGCAGACGGTACCTGTTTCGAAGGCGTGAGTTTCGGCGCCGAGGGCGAAACGCTCGGCGAAATCGTCTTCAACACGAGTATGTTCGGTTATCAGGAAATTCTCACCGATCCCTCCTACAAGGGGCAGATCGTGGCCATGACGTATCCTGAAATCGGCAATTACGGCGTGAACGTCGAAGACGTCGAAAGCCGCGGTCCCTTCGTCGAAGGGTTCATCGTTCGCAATTACACGGAAGTGCCCAGCAACTGGCGTGCGAACAAGAGCCTGCACGACTACCTGGTCGAAAACAACGTCGTGGGCATCTCGGGCATCGACACGCGCAAACTGACCAAACACCTGCGCGACAAGGGCGCCCAGGTCGGCATCATTTCGACCGGCGACGAATCGGTCGAGGCGCTGCAGGCCAAGGCAGCCGGCGACAAGGGGCTCGTGGGGCGCGATCTGGCCAGCCTGGTCAGCACCCCCGAAACCTACGAGTGGGACGAGAGCCTGTGGAACGTCGAGTCGGGCTACGGCAAGGCCGCCGACCACAAATACCACGTCGTTGCCTACGACTTCGGCATCAAGCGCAACATTCTGCGCAACCTGGCCAGCGCCGGTTGCCGGGTAACAGTGGTACCGGCGAAGACGCCTGCGAAGGACGTGCTTGCCCTGAACCCCGACGGCGTCTTTCTGTCGAACGGCCCGGGCGACCCCGAGCCCCTCGACTACGCCATCGAGAACATTCGTGAAATTCTCGGCCACAAGCCCGTCTTCGGCATCTGCCTCGGACATCAGCTGCTGGGCCTGGCCCTGGGTGGTAAGACATTCAAGATGAAGTTCGGCCACCACGGCGGCAACCAGCCCGTCATGGATCTGGAAACGCGCAAGGTCGAAATCACCAGCCAGAACCACGGATTCGCGGTCGACGTCGACTCGATTCCGGGCGGCGCCGAACTGACCCATGTGCATCTGAACGATCAGACGGTGGCCGGCATTCGCCACAAGGAAATGCGGGCGTTCGGCGTGCAGTACCACCCCGAGGCCAGCCCGGGTCCGCACGATTCGTCGTACCTGTTCACGCGTTTCATTCGGTTGATGGACGAAAGCCGGTGATGTTCGAATCGGTTCTCGATGAGCTTGTGCAGCGCGTGTCGCAGCTGCGGGGCGGTGAACTCGAAGCCGCGCGGAGCAACTATTTCCGCGTGGCGGGCGAGCCGTTTCTCGACGAGCCGTCCTACGAAAGCCGTCTGCAGAACTTTGTCGAATGGTACATCTTCGACCGGCCCATGGCCGACGGTCTGACGCCCTACGAAGGGTTCATGGCCGATCCGCAGATTGCCGCCGCAGACAAACAGGCCTTCCTGCCTTTCCGCGACCAGCTGCACCGTCTGTTTCAGATTCTGCGCCTTGTCGATGGGGGTATGTCGGTCAAGGATCTGTGGACGGAAAAGACCTACCGGGTCGACATGGATGTGACGGCCGGCTACGAGACCAAGGGCGTGGCCGAGCTCCGGCTCGTGCCCTGGGAGGGCGGATTCCGGCTGACGCATACCAACGTTTACCACATGAAGACCTGCGGCCGGTACATTCGCAAACGGGCGAAAGCCCTGCGCAAGGCGAAGCTGGTCGAAGCCTGGATTCCGTTCGTGTTCCAGGCCGGGGCTCTTCAGCTCAAAGCACAGCGGTATCGCCACGTCGATGCCAAGACGATTTACCTCGAGTTGCTCGAGAGTGCGGCCGCCTGAGGCCGCGAAAGAAACTCAGGGGCGCACAGTCGCCCGGAATGTAACGGTTTTGCACCAACAGGTAGAGAAGTGCCCAAACGCACCGACATCAAAAAAATCATGATCATCGGCGCCGGTCCGATCGTCATCGGTCAGGCCTGCGAATTCGACTACAGCGGTACCCAGGGTTGCAAGGCCCTGAAGGAAGAGGGCTACGAGATCGTACTCGTAAACTCGAATCCGGCCACCATCATGACCGACCCCGAGTTTGCCGACCGCACGTACATCGAACCCATTACGCCGGCGATTGTGGCGCGCATTCTCGAAAAGGAGCGCCCGCAGGCGCTGCTGCCGACCCTCGGCGGCCAGACCGCGCTCAACACGGCTGTGGCCCTGGCCAAGGACGGCACCCTCGACCGCCTGGGTGTCGAACTCATCGGCGCAAAGCTCGAAGCCATCGAAAAGGCCGAAAACCGCGAGCTCTTCAAGGAAGCCATGCTGCGCATCGGCCTTGACGTACCGCGCTCGGGCCTGGTGCACAACGACCAGGAAGCCATGGAGGTCATCAAGGACGTCGGCTTCCCCGCCATTATCCGACCGGCCTTCACCCTGGGCGGCCACGGCGGCTCCATCGCCTACAACATGGAAGAGTACATCGAGCAGATTCGCATCGGTCTCGATGCCAGCCCGGTTACCGAATGCCTTGTCGAAGAGAGCATCATCGGGTGGAAGGAGTTCGAGCTCGAGGTCATGCGCGACCTGAAGGACAACGTCGTCATCATCTGCTCCATCGAAAACCTCGATCCGATGGGCGTGCACACCGGCGACTCCATCACCATTGCCCCGTCGCAGACGCTGACCGACAAGGAATATCAGCTCATGCGCGACGCATCGATCAAGATCATTCGCGAGATCGGCGTCGACACGGGCGGCTCGAACATTCAGTTCGGCCTGAATCCGAAAAACGGTCGCATCGTCATCATCGAGATGAATCCGCGCGTGTCGCGCTCGTCGGCCCTGGCTTCGAAGGCCACCGGGTATCCGATTGCGAAAATCGCCGCCAAGCTGGCCGTGGGCTACACGCTCGACGAGTTGCCGAACGACATTACCAAAACCACGCCGGCCAGCTTCGAGCCGACCATCGACTACGTGGTCACGAAAATTCCGCGCTTTACCTTCGAGAAGTTTCCCCAGGCCAAGGACATTCTTACCACGCAGATGAAGAGCGTGGGCGAGGTCATGTCCATCGGCCGCACCTTCAAGGAAAGCTTCCAGAAGGCGATGCGTTCGCTCGAAATCGACAAGTACGGCTTCGACAGCATGCTCAAGCTTCCGCCCGAGGGCGCAAAGGGCATGAGTGAGGCCGACGTCGAGCAACGCCGGAATGAAATCAAGGAATTCGTGCGCACGCCCAACAGCCGGCGCCTGTGGTACCTCGGCGATGCGTTCCGCCTGGGCATGACGGTCGAAGAGCTGTACGACATTACTTACATCGACCCCTGGTTCCTGCGCAATCTCGAAGAGATTCTGCAGTACGAGGCCGAACTGGTCGAAAAGCTGGGACACGGCCGTCTGCAGCGCACGGGGTCGCAGGCCATTGACCTGATGCGTAAGGCCAAGCGCCTGGGCTTCAGCGATCGCCGTCTGGCATTCCTGCTGGGCGAAAGCGAAAAGAGCGTGCGTGACTTCCGCTACGAGCACCACATCGTGCCGGTGTTCAAGCGGGTCGACACCTGTGCCGCCGAGTTCGAAGCCAACACACCGTACATGTACTCGGCGTACGACGAAGAAGACGACTCGAACGTGAGCGACCGCAAGAAGATCATGATTCTCGGCGGCGGCCCGAACCGCATCGGCCAGGGCATCGAGTTCGACTATTGCTGCGTGCACTCGGTTTACGCGCTGAAGGAAGAAGGGTTCGAGACCATCATGGTCAACTGCAACCCCGAAACCGTGTCGACCGACTACGACACGGCCGACCGGCTGTACTTCGAGCCGTTGACCCTCGAAGACGTGCTGCACATCGTGCACGCCGAAAAGCCCACGGGCGTGATCGTGCAGGTCGGCGGCCAGACGCCGCTCAAGCTGGCCGTGGCCCTCGAGCAGGCCGGCGTGCCCATCATCGGCACGAGCCCCGACGCCATCGATCGCGCCGAAGATCGCGAGCGTTTCGCCGCCCTGCTGCGCAAGCTGGGCCTGAAGCAGCCCGAGAACGGCATCGCGCGCAGCGTCGACGAAGCCATCAAGGTGGCGCGCGAGATCGGATATCCGGTTGTGGTACGCCCGAGCTACGTGCTCGGCGGCCGAGCCATGGAAATCGTGAACTCCGACGTCGACCTGCGCGACTACATGGGACGGGCCGTCGAAGTGAGCCCCGAGCACCCGGTGCTCATCGACGACTTCCTGCAGGACGCCATCGAAGTCGACGTCGACGCCATCGGCGATGGCCACGACGTATATGTCGGCGGCATCATGCAGCACATCGAAGAAGCCGGCATTCACTCGGGCGACAGCGCCTGTTCGCTGCCGCCGTATTCGTTGCCGGTCGAAATCATCGACGAAATTCGCCGCCAGAGCGAGGCACTGGCGAAGGAGCTGAACGTCATCGGTCTCATGAACGTGCAGTTTGCGGTCAAGGACGGCGACATTTACCTGCTCGAGGTCAACCCCCGCGCAAGCCGCACGGTGCCGTACGTATCGAAGACCACCGGCATTCCGATGGCCAAGATTTCGGCCAAGGTCATGTCGGGCCGCCGCTTGAAGGAACTCGGCCTTACCGGGCCCATGCCCGAGCTGCCCTTCGTGACCGTGAAGGAAGCGGTCTTCCCCTTCATGCGCTTCCCGGGCGTCGACACCCTGCTCGGACCCGAGATGAAGAGCACCGGCGAGGTCATGGGCATCGACAGCGACTTCGGCCGTGCCTTTGCCAAGGCGCAGCTGGGGTCGGGCATGGAGCTTCCGCTCAAGGGACGTGTGTTCATTTCGGTGCGTGACCACGACAAGGAAGCCATTCTGCCCGTGGCCCGGAAGCTGGCCGAGCAGGGCTTCCAGATCGTCGCCACCGAGGGTACCCACAGGTTCCTCGAAGAAAAGGGCGTCGAGAGCGAGCGTGTCTTCAAGGTGAACGAGGGACGCCCGCACGTGGTCGACCGCATGAAGAACGGCGAAATCAACCTGGTGCTGAACACGACCCATGGCCCGCTGGCCGTGGCCGACTCGTTCGTCATTCGCCGTACGGCTCTGGTTTACAAGATTCCCTACTTCACGACCATTGCCGCCGCCCGCGCGGTTGCAGACGCCATCGGCGCCTTGCGCAGCCAGGCGCTTGACGTCTGCTCGATTCAGGAATACCACGCAAGGGTGACATCGCCTCTTGCGAAGGCCTGACCGGCGCGCTAAGATCATCGATGAAACGGTTGAATCGGCCGGGCGCTGCCCGGCCGGTTTCTTTTTATACCCATCTGATTTCCCGGATGCGCGGTAAGTGCCGTGCACTGGAGCGATAGCGATTATGCAGCGTGTACCGATTAGCCCCAACGGACTGGAAAAACTCAAGGAAGAGCTCAAGCGTTTGAAGTCGGTCGAGCGTCCCCGCGTGATCCAGGCCATTGCCGAAGCGCGCGCGCACGGCGATCTCTCGGAAAATGCCGAGTACGACGCAGCGAAGAACGAGCAGAGCCTGCTCGAGGGTCGCATCAAATATGTGGGAGCCCGCATCTCCCTGGCCGAAGTCATCGATCCGTTGCAGTACGTGGGCAGCGAAAAGGTGGTGTTCGGCGCAAAGGTAACGCTCGAAGACGCCGAAGACGGCAAGGAAGCGGTATACCAGATTGTCGGCGAAGACGAAGCCGATGTGAACCGCGGGCGCATCAGCATTACTTCGCCCATTGCGCGTGCCCTCATCGGCAAGAACCTCGATGATACGGTGGTCGTGCAGACGCCCGCCGGGCGCCGTGAATACGACATCGTCGCCATCGAGTACGTCGAAATCGACTGAGGCGCGCCAGGAAATCGATTCGGTCTCGACAAAGGGGCGCCTTCGGCGCCCCTTTCGCTTGTGAACCGGTTCCGAAATCTGTCAAGTACCCTGCAACCGCATCGACGTATGCAGGGCCGGCGGAGCCGGAAGTCGCCCCCCTGCATGCTAGAGTGAAGGATAGAAGACGGCCTCGGCGAAGGCTGTTGTTCATGCAACACGGGACTTGGGGAGGGGTACAGCATGCCGACATTGCACTCGGATTCGCCTATCTACGTCGCGGGCCATCGGGGCCTCGTGGGTTCGGCAATTCTTCGTTCCCTTGAAAAGCGAGGGCACGATCATCTCATTACCCGCACCTCGCGCGAACTCGACCTGCGCAACGCCGCCGCCGTCGACGCCTTCTTTCGAACCGAGCGTCCGGCCTTCGTGTTTCTCGCGGCAGCCAGGGTCGGCGGCATTCACGCCAACAATAGCTTTCCGGCCGACTTCATTCGAGACAACCTGCAGATTCAGACCCACGTCATCGATGCAGCCCGGCGCTTTGGCGTCGAAAAGCTGCTGTTTCTCGGGTCTTCCTGTATCTACCCCCGAGAGACTTCGCAGCCCATTCACGAAGACCAGCTGCTGACCGGGCCGCTCGAAAAAACAAACGAACCCTACGCCATCGCCAAAATCGCCGGCATCCGTATGTGCCAGAGCTATAACCGGCAGTACGGTACGCGCTTCATCTCGGGCATGCCCACCAATCTCTATGGTCCGGGCGATAACTTCGACCTGAACAACAGCCACGTGCTTCCGGCAATGATCCGCAAGTTTCACGAAGCCCTTCCGGCCCGGCCCGTCAGGCTCTGGGGCACCGGGGCGCCGCGGCGTGAGTTTCTGCACTGCGACGATATGGCCGAGGCCTGCATTCACCTGATGGAGCATTACGACGGCGACGAACCGGTGAACCTGGGTAC
>JAWLBW010000017.1:0-15517 GCA_041687475.1 bacterium | reverse complement strand
GACATTTCCATTCGCGAACTCGCCGAAATCGTGCAGCGGGTAGTCGGTCACACGGGCCCGATTGAGTGGGACACCTCGAAGCCCGACGGCACGCCGCGAAAGCTGCTCAACGTCGACCGGCTTCACGCATCGGGTTGGCGCCACCGCATCAGGCTCGAAGAAGGCATCAGGCACACCTACGCCTGGTTCCGCGACGCGATTCTGGGCGACGCCAAGGTGCGCCTGGCGTCGTGACGTCGGCGTTGAGGGTTTACGGTCTCCTTCGAGGGCGAGAACAGGGGCCGTCGACAGAGACGAAGAAAATCTGACCTGCAAGAGGAAGCATGAGCAGTATCGTACCCGTCATATTGGCCGGCGGTTCGGGCACCCGCCTCTGGCCGCTCAGCAATCAGGGCACACCCAAACAGTTTCTGCGTCTGTTCGGTAACCGAACGCTGATGCAGGAAACCATCGAGCGGGTTCGCGGGTTGCGGCGCGAGCACCTTGTGGTCGTAACCGCCGAGGCCCTGCGTCTCGAAACGCGCACGCAGATTCGCGAGCTGGGCATCGCCGACGAAGACGCCACCATTCTGAGCGAACCCTGCGGGCGGAATACGGCCCCGGCCGTGGCCCTGGCTGCCGCCTGGGTACGCGATCGCTTCGGCGCCGACACGCGCATGGTCGTACTGCCGGCCGACCATCACATCGGCGATCGTGAGGGGTTTCGCGTCGCACTGGGAGCGGCGCTCGATGCGGCAGCCGAAGACGTGCTCGTTACCCTGGGCATGAAGCCGACGGGGCCCGAAACCGGCTACGGGTACATTCACGCCCCCGATGCCGAGGGGGTCGCCGAAGTACGTGCCTTCGTCGAAAAACCCGACGCCGAGCGCGCCCGGTCATATCTGGCCGACGGCAACTATTACTGGAACAGCGGTATCTTCGTCTGGAAGGCGGGCACCGTGCTGGCCGGCCTGCAGACCCATGCGGGCGACCTGGGGCCCCTTTGCACGCGGCCTTGGGAAGAGCTGCACGCCCGCTTTGCCGAACTGCCCGACATTTCCGTCGATTACGCCCTGCTCGAAAAAGCCGATAACGTGCGTATGATACCGGCGTACTTCGCCTGGAGCGACGTCGGCACCTGGGACGCCGTGGCCGAACAGTGGCGCGAGTCGGGTCGGCGTTCCGAGGCGCTGGTCGTCGATACCCATGACGTCGATGTCTATGCGCGGCGTCCGGTCGCCATTGTGGGGGTCGATGAAATTACGGTGGTCGACACCGACGAGGGGCTGCTGGTCATGAAGAAGGGCCGGGGGCAACAGGTGGGCGCCGTCGCCCGCGAGATGAAGAGCCGCCTGCGTCGTTCTATTGCCGCAAAAACGCCCCGCGTCGTACCGAAGCCCTGGGGGCAGGAACTCATCTGGGCCGATAGCGAGCTTTATGTCGGGAAAACCCTGAGCATCAAGGCCGGCGAGAGCCTGAGCGTACAGTACCACCGCATCAAGGATGAAACCATTCACGTGCTGCGCGGCGAGTTGTTGTTTCGCTTCGGCCCCGATCCTGCCCGGCTGGAAGAAAAAGTCATGCGCCCGGGCGAGAGTTTCCGCATCGAGACACGACTTGTTCACCAGATGGAAGCGCTTACCGACTGTGACGTACTCGAGGTCAGCACCCCGCATCTCGACGATGTCGTACGTCTTACCGACCGCTACGGGCGGGCCGAGTCGAAAGCCGCCTGATGCCGGGCCGACGGTTATGGCGAGCGTAATTCCCGCTGCGGGGAGAAGGAGCGTTCACAGGGCGCCGCGAAGCTTTTCCTGATGCCGTCGAGAGACCTTCCGGGCCTTCGAACGAGCCTCGTCTACCGATTCCGAGACGGCGCGGCGCCAGTTTGGGGCGGAATGGGCAGGGTCGAGCAACCAGGCCGTAATGGCGTCGACCGCCCCCTCGGCGCCCAGTTGTGCATCGGCCACCGCCGAAGTGAGTAAGGCGCCGTAGCTGAGGGTGAAAGGTGAGGGGCCGTCGCCCACACGAAGGACAAAGCCGGTCGACAGATCGTCGAAGGAGGTGTCTGAGAAAACGAGTCGGCGACGTGCGCGCAGCTCTTCGGCCATTTCGACGAAAATCCGATACCGAGGTGCGCCCAGCCGTTTCGCCGAAATCCGTGCCAGCAGATCGAGTTGTCGCTCGAGCAGCACGCTCGGCATGCCACGCCAGCTCAGTACATCACTCAGCCAGAACATCTGCTCGAGGCGTTCGCGGGGTTCGCGATCGAGCAGCGTGAAAAGCCAGGCCACGTCGCTGTGGCCGAAACGACGCCCGCGTTTACCGTATCGGCGGCGAATGTAGGGAAACAGCCGCCAGATGACGTCGCCGGCCCGAACCGCAATAGCCAGTTCGCCTGGGTCGGTGGTGATGGGTACGGCTCCGGCATCGGGGTTGAGCGGGTGCATGGAAAATAGTATAGCAGAAGCGCTTTTCGGACGTTTTCGGTCCCTTTCGCATAAGCACGACCGAGCCGGGCCGATTTGCCTGCGCCGGCCCGAAAGCCGACGGCAATCAGGCTTACAATGACTGCTTGGGAGAGAAAGAGATTGTCACGCCTGCCGATAATCGGTCTCACGCTGGACCTGCATGCCGAAGAGCGCCGTTACGAGCTTCCGATGGCTTACGCCGCAGCTGTCGAACGGGCCGGTGGGCTTCCCATTGGGCTGCCCTATGCCGCCGGAATCGCCGGCGTCGACGGGCTGCTCGATCTGTGCGACGGCGTGGTCATAACCGGCGGCGCCTTCGATATTCCTGCCGAACTTTACGGGGAAGCCGCGAGCAAGGCCGGCGGACCCGAGAAGCCCGAGCGCACGGCCTTCGAATGGGAGCTCTGCAAGCGGGCGTTGGCGCGTGGGAAACCGTTGCTCGGCCTCTGCGGAGGCATGCAGCTGCTGAACGTGGTTCTGGGGGGAAGCCTCTGGCAGGACATTCCCGCCGATTTGGGACTGCCTTCACACGAGCAGCCGCCGCCGAAGGATGTTCCCACGCACATGGTCGACGTCGCGCCGGAAAGCCGGCTTGCGGGCCTGGTGGGGCCCCGGCCCTTACCGGTGAACTCGACCCATCATCAGGCCGTGCGCGAGCCGGGGCAGGGCTTGCGGATAGCGGCCCGGGCGCCCGACGGCGTAATCGAAGCCATCGAAGGCGAGGGCGATTTGTTCCTGCTCGGCGTGCAATGGCATCCCGAGGCGGTGGCCGTTCACGAACCGCGTCACGACGCCATTTATGCTGCGTTGATCAGGGCCTCGGTTTGAGCGGAGACTCATTCATCTTTCCTCGATCCATTCATCTTCCCTCGATCTCGTACCGTCACCGATACATCCGAACCTATTGCCGCGTCATCTTTCATGCGGCGTGAAGCGACCGCTTACCGGAGCTCGGTCAGCAGATCGGTGTAGCGTTCGGCCAACTCGGTGGTGCGCAGCGCCTCGGCGTGGCCGAAGTCGGTCTGCGCGTCGAAGGCACGGCGAAGGGCCGAACGTATGTCGAACGGCGATGCCGTAAGCGTTCGGAGAAAGTCGCGGTGTGCACGCTCGCCGCGATATTCGGGACGCCGGGGGGGGAGCCGTTGGTACCTTTCGACCTGTTCGACATCGAAGGCGTGCAAAAGGGTGCCGTGAAAGAGAATCCACTCGCGCTTTCGGCGTTGGGCGTTTCCCGAAATCTTGCGACCCGCGATGGCCAGATCGCTGATGCCGCGCATCTCGATTCCCCCAGTCAGGGGAAGCAGCGCTTGGCGTACGCGTTCGAGCACCCAGCGATTGGTGCCGCCGATGCTTGCCAGATCGGGATCGCGCGAGACGCGGAGTACGAGAGCATAGCTCAGGCTGCCGGGGCCCTGCAGCACGGTGCCGCCCCCGCTGCGGCGGCGGAGCACCGGCAATCCGTCACGAAGACAGGCCTCGACGTGCACGTCTTCTGCGACCTTGCACGAGAGGCCCAGGACAAGAAACGGCCGGGCGCTTTCCCACACGCGCAGCACTTCGGGGCCGTCGTGATGTTCGGCGTGGTCGAGCAACGCTTCGTCGAGTGCCAGGTTTTCGGCCGGCGTCGGGCAGGTGTAATCGAGAAACTGCACGGTCAGTGGGGGTGGTACTTACGGTTCCCCTTCATTGTACCTGACCGGCTCAGCGCTTCATGTAATGGGTTGCGCTTCCCCCGAAAAGCTCGGCGCTTTCCATGACCGTTTCCGAAAGCGTGGGGTGGGGGTGAATGCTGCGGGCGAGGTCTTCGGCCACCGCACCCATTTCAATGGCCAGAACGCCTTCGGCAATGAGTTCGCCGGCGCCGGAACCGGTTATGCCGACGCCGAGCACGCGTCCGGTGCCGGGTTCGCAGACGAGTTTGGTGACCCCGTCGTTCCGGGCCAGCGTGGTGGCGCGTCCCGAGGCCGCCCAGGGAAATTTGGCGACGGTTACAGGTATGCCCCGTACCTTGGCTTCGGTTTCGGTGAGGCCGGCCCAGGCGATTTCAGGATCGGTGAAAACGACGGCGGGAATGGCCTGCGGCTCGAAGGCCGAGGGCTCGCCTGCAATAACCTCGGCGGCCACAAGCCCTTCGTGGCTGGCCTTGTGGGCAAGCATCGGGTCGCCTGCCACGTCGCCGATGGCGAAAATGTGAGGTTCGGCCGTTCGGCATTGTTCGTCGGCAATGATGAAGCCGCGGTCGTTGCACTGAACGCGCGTATTGCCGAGCTCGAGGCCGTCGCTGTTGGGGCGTCGGCCGATGGAAACAAGCACGCCGTCGAAGCGTTCTTCACGGCTTTCGCCGTCTTCGGGCGAAAGCCTGACGAAAATGCCGTCGTCTTCGCTGCGCATTTCGTCGACACGGGTCTTGAGCAGAATGTCGGCGAACATGCCCCGGGCCCGTTTTTCGACCGGACGCACCAGGTCGGCGTCGGTGGCCGCGAGAATACGGTCAAGGGCTTCGACAACGACGACCTCGCTGCCCAGGGCTGCGTAAACGGTGCCCAGTTCCATGCCGATGTAGCCGCCGCCGATGACGAGCAGGCGGCCGGGTACGAAGGGCAGATCGAGGGCGCGGCTCGAATCCATCCACCTTTCGTCGTCGAGCCGCAGGGCGGCAGGCACGACCGGGCGCGAACCGGTGGCGATGATGAGCTTGTCGAAGGTGAGAAAGCGAATCTCGCCGTTTGCCAGCAGGCGCAAGGTGTTGGCGTTCTCGAACGAAGCCTTGCCGTGAATGAAGTCGACCTTGCGGGCCTTGGCCAGGGTGTGTACGCCGCCCGAGAGTTTGTTGACGACGCTTTCCTTCTTCTCGCGCAGCTTGTCGAGATTCAGATGCGGCTTGGCGTAGGTAAGACCCCAGTCTGCCGCTTCCTGGGCCAGGTGAATGGTGTGGGCGGCGTGAAGCAGCGCTTTCGAGGGAATGCAGCCCCGTAGCAGACACACGCCGCCCAGGCGCGCATCCATGTCGACGATGGCGGTTCGCTTACCCAGATCGGCGGCGCGGAAGGCGGCGGCATAGCCGCCCGGGCCTCCTCCGATCACGATGACATCATAGTCTGCACGTCCGTTTGCCACGCTATCCCCTGTGTTTCCGGCGCCGTCGCAGGCGGCCGTCGACCGAGTTCAAGTGAAAAATCAGAGTCCGAAGAACATGGCGTCTTCGAAGTTCTCGAGCACCCTTACCAGCTCGACGATGAAGCGGGCCCCGTCGGCGCCGTCGATGAGACGATGATCGTAGGCCACGCAGAGCGGAAGCTTCATGCGCGGCACCAGCGAGTCGCCCCGGTAGGTCGGGGTTTTCTCGCTTCGGCCGACGCCGAGTACGGCTACCTCGGGTGGGTTGATGATCGGCGTGAAGTGGCTGCCGCCGATGCCGCCGAGGTTCGAGACGGTGAACGAGGCGCCCCGCAACTCGTCGAGGCCGACCTGCCTTTCGCGGGTGCGCTTGGCAATGTCGCCCAGCTCGACCGACAGCTGCAGCAGATCTTTTTTGTCGACATCGCGAATGACCGGCACGATGAGACCGGCCGGGGTGTCGACGGCCACGCCGATATGAATGTAATCCTTGTAAACGACCTCGCCCTTCTGCAGATCGAGGCTTGCGTTGAACTTCGGAAACGCCTTCAGCGTGCGCGCCACCGCCTTGAGTATGAGGCTGGTCATGGTCAGACTGACGCCCCGCTCCTTGAATACCGGGGCGTACTTCTTCTGAATGGCCATGAGGTCGGTCACGTCGGCTTCGGCGAACTGGTGCACGTGGGGTATCTGGCTCCACGAGGCGCTCATATTGGCCGAAATCTTGCGCCGCATCGACGGTAGGGGTTCGGTACGAACCGGGCCGTAGCGGCTGAAGTCGGGCGTCTCGCCCGGAGCGACGGCCCCGGTCATCGGCCCGCCCGCTTCGGGGGCCGTCATGCGCCGACGTGCGTGTTCCTTGACGTCGTCTGAGGTGATTCGTCCGGCGCCGCCCGAACCCTTGACCTGACGCAGGTCGACGCCCAGCTCGCGGGCCAGCCGGCGTACCGAGGGGCCGGCCGGAATCGGGGTGCCTTCGCCCTGCTCGGAAGGTGACGCAGGCTCGGGCTCGACCGGTCGTTCCGGAAGCGGAGCGCCGCCGGCCTTCTCGGCCTGGCGCTTTTCTTCGCGCGGTTCGGGTTGTTCGGTCGGCGGTGGCGGCGCCTTCTCTTCGGCGGGTTTCTCGGGCGCCGCGACAGGTTCTTCCCGCGGGGGCGCGGCTTCGGCCGCGGGTTTCGCCGGTTTTTCAGGTTCCTTCGGCTTTTCGGGCGTGGGCGCGGCCTTTTCGGCCGGGGCCTTGCCCGCGGCGCCGCCTTCGATGTCGACCAGAGGCGCGCCGACGGGCACCTTGTCGCCGGGCTTTACGTGGATCTTTGCGATGCGGCCGCCGTAGGGCGCGGGCACCGGTACGGTGGCCTTGTCGGTTTCGAGTTCGATGAGCGACTGCCCTTCTTCGACGGTGTCGCCCTCGTTGACGAGTACGCCGACGACGTCGCCTGCTTCGATGCCTTCGGCCAGTTCGGGAAGCTTGTAGGTTTCCATGGTTTCAGCGCCTCCTGAGCCGGTCAGTGGAAGAGTGAAAAGGGTTTGTCGGGGTCGATGCCGAGCTCGCGAATGGCCGCGGCGACCTTGCCCATGTCCATCTGCCCGCGACGGCCCAGCTGGTACAGCACGGCGGTGGCGATGTGTTCGGCGTCGATTTCGAACCAGCGCCGCAGTTCGGCGCGGGTGTCGCTGCGGCCGAACCCGTCGGTTCCCAATGTGAAAAGGCCACCCGGCACCCAGGGCGCAATCTGGTCGGGTACGAGGCGCATGTAATCGCTGACGGCGATGCACGGCCCTTCGACACCCTCGAGTGTCTGCTCGAGATACGATTTCCTGGGGTCTTCCGTGGGGTGCAGCCGGTTCCAGCGCTGGGCTTCCAGGGCGCCGTAGCGCAGGTTCTTGTAGCTTGTCACGCTCCACAAATCGGCCGAGACGCCGAACTTCTCATGCAGCAGCTGTTGGGCGCGTATGGCCTCGGGCAGCAGCGGCCCGCTGGCGAACAGCTGTGCGCGCAGGCCCTTGTCGTCGGGCGCCGCCTTGAGCCGGTACAGGCCCTGCCTGATGCCCTCTTCGGCCCCTTCGGGCATGGTGGGCATGTCGTAGTTTTCGTTGTAGAGAGTGATGTAGTAGAAGATCGATTCCTGGTTCTGGTACATGCGTCGCAGACCGTCTTCAATAATGACGGCGAGTTCGTAGACATAACCCGGGTCATAGGCCATGCAGTTGGGCACCGTCGAGGCAAGAACGTGGCTGTGCCCGTCTTCGTGCTGCAGTCCCTCGCCGTTGAGGGTCGTGCGGCCGGCGGTCGCGCCGAGCAGGAAACCGCGGGTACGCATGTCGCCCGCGGCCCAGATCAGATCGCCGACGCGCTGGAACCCGAACATCGAGTAGAAGATGAAGAAGGGAACCGTGTTGATGCCCAGGGTCGCATAGGCATTACCGGCGGCAATGAACGACGACATGGCCCCGGCTTCGGTAATGCCTTCTTCGAGAATCTGCCCCTGTTTCGACTCGAAGTAGTACAGAAGTGACGACTTGTCGGCCGGTTCGTACAGCTGGCCGATAGACGAATAAATACCGTGGGTGCGGAAGAGGGCTTCGAGGCCGAACGTGCGGGCCTCGTCGGGAATGATGGGCACGATATATTTACCGAACTCCTTCATGGCCATGAGGCGTCCGAGCATGCGGCTGAAGCCCATGGTCGAGGAAACCGCTCTTCCCCCCGAGCCGTCGAGAAACTCCTTGAAATCGCGCAGTTGCGGCAGTGCCTGCATGGGGGCGACGCGCACGAGGCGTTCGGGTACGGGGCCGCCGAGCACCTTGCGGCGCTCGCGAATGTACTTCATCTCGGGGCTTTCTTCGGGCGGACGGTAGAAGGGCGTTTCGTTGATCTCTTCGTCTTTGATGGGAATGCCGAATCGCGAGCGGAATTCGCGCAGTTCCTCGAGATTGAGCTTCTTCTGCTGGTGGCTGATGTTGCGTCCCTCGCCGGCTTCGCCGAGGCCGTAACCCTTGATGGTTTTGGCGAGAATGACGGTGGGTTGCCCCCTATGCTCGACCGCGGCCCGGTAGGCCGCATGAATCTTGCGCGGATCGTGACCGCCGCGCACCATGCGGTGCAGGGCTTCGTCCGACATGTGCTCGACCATCTTACGCAGGCCTTCATCGGCGCCGAAGAAATGCTCGCGGGCGAAGCCGCCCCCTTCGACGGTGTATTTCTGAAACCAGCCGTCGACGACCTCGTTCATGCGGCGCACGAGTACACCGTCGGAATCCTGGCTCAGAAGGGGATCCCAGTCGGTACCCCAGACCACCTTGATGACGTTCCACCCGGCGCCGCGGAAGCTTGACTCGAGTTCCTGAATGATCTTGCCGTTGCCGCGTACCGGCCCGTCGAGTCGCTGCAGATTGCAGTTGACGACGAAGATCAGGTTGTCGAGTTTTTCACGGGCGGCCAGGTTGATGGCGCCCAGGGTTTCGGGTTCGTCCGTTTCGCCGTCGCCCAGGAAGGCCCAGACCTTGTTGCCCGAGGTGTCGAGCAGCCCGCGATGATGCAGGTAGCGGTTGAAGCGGGCCTGGTAAATTGCCTGAATCGGTCCCAAGCCCATGGAAACCGTGGGAAACTGCCAGTAATCGGGCATGAGCCACGGGTGGGGATACGAGCTGATGCCCTTGCCGCCGATTTCGCGCCGGAAGTGATGCAGGTGTTCGGCGCTCAGGCGCCCTTCGACATAAGCACGCGCGTAAATGCCCGGCGAAGCGTGCCCCTGAAAGTAAATCATGTCGGCCGGCTGATCGCCGCGTTTGCCGCGGAAGAAATGGTTGTAGCCGACTTCGTAGAGGGCCGCCGACGAGGCGTAGGACGAAATGTGCCCGCCGATGCCGTCGAAGTCCTTGTTGGCCTTGACCACCATGGCCATGGCGTTCCAGCGCATGATCGAGCGAATGCGACGCTCGATTTCCATGCTGCCCGGGTATGGCGGCTGCTCTTCGGCCGGAATCGTGTTCACGTAGGGAGTATTGAGCCTGAACGGCAGCGCAACGCCCTTTGTCGAAAGGCGGTCGCGCAGTTTTCCGAACAGGTACAGGGCCCGCTCGTCGCCCTTTTCGCGCAGGACGTATTCGATGGCTTCGAGCCATTCGCGGGTCTCTTCGGGGTCCTGGTCGATGGGAGAGAGCTTTTCTGCATCCATGATCCACCTCACTCACTGCAGCAATTACGCAGACGTCCGACCGGCTTTCCCTTCGACCCGTACGTGCTCGGGGCATCGCCGGCCCCAGCACCGACTATAACATATCGGGCTGCGCCGCACGTCAGGCTTTGTCTGGTTTCGCGCGCCGGAAATTCGTCCTCGCGAAATTATGCCACGTCTGCGAACGAGCGTGGCCGTCGGCAGGCCGCCGGGAGGGCGCCTCCGGCAGACGGCGGTTCGCGTTGTGCACGCGGTCACTGCCACCCCTGCAGGCGCCCGCCCTACGGGAGTTTGTCGCGGCATCAGGCCCCCGGATGGGGCTCGTTGACCATCAGGAAAGCCGCCCTTATAATGGTGGGAAGAACTTGTTAAATGGGTAAGCCATGCTCGCGCCGCGCTACTTCTTCACCGTATTCCTACTCGCCTTCCTTGCCGCCTGCAGCCACCGGCCGCAGGTTTCTTCCGAAGAGGCCGCGCGCAATGCGGCTCTGGAAGAGCAACGCCGATTCGAGCAACTGCAGGACGTCGGGGTTGCAGCCATGCATGACGGCGACTTCGCGGCCGCCCGTGCTGCATGGCTCGAGGCGCTCGGCCTGCGCCCGGCCGATGCCCGCCTTCTCAGCAACCTGGGGCTGGCCGAGCTGGAACTCGGCCTGATCGACGAGGCCCTGGTTCACACCGGGCGGGCGGTGCAGCTCGACGGAAATTCGGCGGCGATCGCGGTCAACTATGGGCTTGCCCTTGATGCCGACGGCCACTCGGCCCAGGCCGTGGGCGAGTTTCGCCGGGCCCTCGACCTCGAAGACGATTTCGAGCCTGCGTTTCTGGCTCTCGGCAATCGGGCCCTTGCCCGGGGAGAAATGCGTGAGGCCGAGCGACTCTTCAAGGATGCCGTCGAAAAGCGGCCCGACTCTGCGGGGGCGTATGCGGGCTGGGCCGTCGTGGCGGCCCGGCGCGGTGAGTGGAAGACGGCGGCGGTGCGCATGATGGAAGCGGTGCGCCTTGACTCGCGCGACACCATCATCCTTGCCGCCGCGGGGGCGCTGCAATACAGGGCGGGGGCGACCGACGCGGCCACCCGCCTTCTTGATCGGGCCTTGGAAATCGATCCGGCGTTGCCCGATGCCTTGGTGTTGCGCGCCGAACTTGCCTGGCTCGCCGGCGATTACGCCCGGGCCCAGAACCTGTACGAAAACGCCCTGGCGGTCGATGCCCCAGGCGTCGACCGGGCGGGAAGCAGCCTGCGCCGCGGCGAGCTCGCCTTCCTGCTCGATCAACCGGGCATGGCTCGCGAAGCGTTGGAAGACTCGCTCAGGCAGCGGGGGCAGCCCGACCTGTGGCGTGGAAAAGCCTACGCCATGCTCGGGGTCATGGCCCTGCAGCGCAGGAATTGGCACGAAGCGCTCGAGGCTTTCGAGAAGGCTGAAGCCTGGTTGGGCGAAACGGCGCTGGTGCACGCCGGACTCGGGCGTGCCCGACACGGGCTCGCCCTGCGCTATGAGCGCGAACAGCGGGCCGAATGGTTCGAGGCCGCCGAACGCCATTACCGGGCGTCGCTCGATCGGGAAGAAAACCCCCGGATGCGTATCCAGCTCGGAAGTCTGTACGCTCAGTGGGCCGATCTGGTCGACCCGTCGTTCCGTCGCGGGAAGCTGCATCAGGCCAGGGTGCAGTACCGGGAAGCCCTGCGTGTCGACGACTCGTTGAGCGAGGCGCATCTGCGGCTCGCCCTCCTTTTCGCGCAGCTTGAACAGCCCGATGCCGCCCGGGCTTCGTTCGAGTCGGCTCTGGCCCGTGACGGTGCGAACTCGCGGGCCGCCTTTCTATATGCCAACTTCCTGCGCCGGGAAGCCGAACGCACCGGCGATGCTTCGACGATGCGGTATGCACATCGGCAATATGCCGAGGCCATGCGACTCGACCCGCGCTTCGTGGGGGCCCAGGCCGGCTGGTTCCTCACCCGGGGCGCGTCCGCGGCTGCGACGGCGCCTGCGTCTGCGACGGATAGCGTGGCCGCGGCTCAGGTTCCGGTTCAGAGCCGCGAAGGATTTGGCGGTGCTCCGGGGCCGGAGGGAGCCCTGCCGGGCGATGAGATTCCTCTCAATGAGTACGGCGACCCGCTGACCGATGCAATTCCCCCCGAGCTCGAAGACCTGATACCCTTTCTCGGGCCCATGCCTGAAGAAGAGTGGCCGGGCGAATCACTCGACGAGCCGGGCGCGAGTCCCGATGTCATTCCCATCAAGGAAGGCGACATGGAGCCCATATATTCCATCAAGGCCACCTCGCCGGGCACAAAGAAGCCTGCCGTTTACGAACCCTGAGGCCCCGGCCTTTACCGGATGGGGTCGAACCGCCGCAGAAGGCCGGCGGCGAGAATGACCGGTGAGGCTGCCAGCAGGCACAGGCTAAGCTGCGTGACGGTCAGCGGTACCGTGTGAAACAAGGTGTTGGCGATTGCGGCCTGGCTGAACAGGCTCTGCAGCACGAAGACCACGGCAATACCCATGAGCGGCGCCGTGGCGAGGGGCGCTTCCTTTCCCCGCAGGCGTCGGAGCGTTGCCGGAATGAGCGAGCTGATGCTGAGCAGGTAGTAAACCTCGGCGATTACCAGGGTCTGGACGGCCATGGTGCGGGCCACGTCGATGTTGTCGGTCGTCGTCAGCACGTACTCGAACATGCCGAAGGTAACCATCCAGTTCATGAGCGAGAGAACGAGGGTGCGTCGCAACACGGCGCCCGATAGAAGAGCCTCGCGCGGATTTCGTGGCGGGTGGTTCATCACGTCGGGCGGGGTGGGCTCGAAGGCCAGGGGAATGGTGAGCGCCACGGAACTGAGCAGGTTGATCCACAGTATCTGCACGGGCAGAATCGGCAGGGCGGCGCCGATGAGCACGGCTACGAGAATGGTCAGCGACTCGCCGCCGTTTACCGGCAGAATGAAGGAAATTGCCTTGCGCAGGTTGCGGTAGACCGTGCGCCCCTGTTCAACCGCGCCTTCGATGCTGGCGAAATTGTCGTCGGTCAGAATCATGTCCGACGCTTCCTTCGCGACCTCGGTGCCGGTCTGTCCCATGGCCACGCCGATGTCGGCCTGCTTGAGGGCGGGGGCGTCGTTCACGCCGTCGCCGGTCATGGCCACGATCTCGCCCCCGGCGCGCAACGCCTCGACCAGGCGTAGCTTCTGCTCGGGCGCGACGCGGGCGAAGACGTTGCTTTCGTGCACGGCGCGCGCCAGTTCGTCGCGGGGCATGGCCTCGATTTCCCGCCCGGTATAGGCGCGATCGCTGCCTTTCTGCAGGCCGAGCATGCCCGCGATAGCGGCCGCCGTGACGGCGTGATCGCCGGTAATCATCTTGACGACAATGCCGGCGCTGCGACACGACCGAACGGCTGCAATGGCCTCGTCACGGGGCGGGTCGAGCATTCCCTGCAGGCCGAGAAAGACCAGGCCGCCGTCGATGTGTTGGTGAGCGATGTCGTCGAGGCCGGGGTCGGCGACCTTCTGAGCCAGGGCAAGCACGCGAAGACCCCTGGCGGCCATGGCATCGGCTTCCCGCTCGATGTCTTCTCGCGGCAGGTCGACCGAATTGCCCTCGGCGTCGAGCATGCGGTCGCATCGCTCGAGCAACCGCTCAAGCGATCCCTTTACGAGAATCAGCCGGGTGTCGCCTGCCTGATGCAGGGTCGCCATGTATTGCTGCTCCGATTCGAAGGGAATCGTGTCGAGGCGGCGATTGGCATGCGTTTCGGCACGGTGATCGAGCCCGGCCTTGCCGGCCGCGGTAATCAGCGCCGCCTCGGTGGGGTCGCCCGTGACCGTGTAGGCGCCTTCATGCAGGTGCACCCGCGTATCGTTACAGAGCAGGCCGGCGAGCAGGCACTGCCGCAGGGCCGTGTCGGGTTCCTGCTGAGTCTGGCCGTCTGCGGTGCGTATCTCGCCCTCGGGCGCATAGCCGCTACCCGAGACCCGGAAGGTGCGGCCGCCCGCGTAGATCGACTGAACCGTCATTTCGTTACGGGTGAGGGTGCCGGTCTTGTCCGAGCAGATGACCGTGGTGCTGCCGAGGGTTTCGACGGCGGGCAGGCTACGAATGATGGCGTTGCGCCTGGCCATGCGTGAAACGCCGATCGCCAGGGTAATGGTGACCACGGCGGGCAGCCCCTCGGGTATGGCGCTGACAGCCAGGGCCACGGCGGCCTTGAACACATCGACCCAAGGATCGCCGTAGGCAATGCCGACTGCGAAGGCGACGGCGGCGAGCACGAGAATGGCATAGAGAAGTATTCGGCTGAATCGCCTGAACTTGATGGACAGGGGCGTCGACAGGTCGGCGCTTTCTTCGAGGAGCCCCGAAATTCGCCCCGTTTCGGTAGCATCGCCGGTGGCAACCACGATACCCAGCGCCTGTCCCATGGTGGCGTAACTGCCTGCGTAAACCATGTTGGTCCGATCGGCCAACGGGGTATCGGCGGCCAGGGGTCGGTTCAGCTTTTCGACGGGAACCGATTCGCCGGTAAGCGAGGCCTCCGATACACGCAAATTACGTACCCAGGTAAGCCGCATGTCGGCCGGCACCCGGTCGCCGCTGCCCAACCGCACCAGGTCGCCGGGTACGAGACGGCTTGAGGGAATGCGATGCTTCTCGCCGTCGCGTATGACCGTGGCCTCGGTGGTTACCGAGCGGGCGAGCGCGGCAATCGCTCCTTCGGCTTTGGCTTCCTGCACGAAACCGATGATGGCGTTGAGCAGGGCGACGCCGAGAATGACCCCGGCGTCAATCCACTCCCGCAGCAACAGGGTAACCACGCCGGCGATGAGCAGAATGTAGATAAGGGGCTGATTGAACTGCTCGATGAATTTGCGAATGGCCGACCTGCCGGCGCTGCCGGTCAGCTCGTTCGGCCCGAAACGCTCCAGTCGCCGCCTGGCCTCGTCGTCTGAGAGGCCGTCGTCGTCGTTTGTCTGCAGGTGAGCGACCACCTCGTCGGCCTCGAGCTGGTGCCACACACGGTCTTCACTCGAGCTTCGTGCCTGCTTTTCGTTCATACCGGCGCCTCGCGATCGTGACGTACGAGCATCAGCCCATCTTTCCGTCAATTCCACGTGGCGGGCAAGGGGGGCCTGCCTTCACTACAAGGCTTTCTTTGCAGCCCGATGCAGGGCGATGGCCGGTGCCGGCGACGGCAAGAAAAAAGGCGACTTCCGAAGAAGTCGCCTTGCAGATCATGGGCCGGCTGAATGGTTAGCGACGCATACCGTACACCATTTGCTCAAGTCTGGCGATGCGCTCTTCCATCGGAGGATGCGTGCTCAGCATGTTGACGATGGAATTTCCCTTGAAGGGGTTGGCGATGAACAGATGGGCACTGGCTTCGTGGCCGGGCGTGGCCTGCATGGGGTAGTGCTGAACACCCATGTGAATCTTGCGTAGAGCGTTGGCAAGCGCCAGCGGGTTGCCGCACATTTCGGCTCCGGTTCGATCGGCTGAGAACTCGCGGGTGCGCGAGACGGCCATCTGCACAAGCATGGCAATAAGGGGCGCTACGATGGCCATGGCTAGGGCGGCGAAGGGGTTCGACCCTTCATTGTCGCGCCCGCCCAATCCGCCGAAAATGGCGGCCCACCGTACCATGCTCGCGAGCATGGCAATCGCGCCGGCGATGGTCGCCACTACCGAGCTGATGAGAATGTCGCGATTTTTCACGTGACCCAGCTCGTGCGCCATGACCCCCTCGTGCTCGTCGTCGTTCAGCATGCGCATGATTCCC